>NZ_DALZDK010000031.1:0-46059 GCF_031978665.1 Niallia sp.
TTTACTTGCGACTTCTCCACTCTTACTTGCGACTTTCTCACTCTTACTTGCGACTTCTCCATCTTTACTTGCGACTTTCCCACTCTTACTTGCGACTCTGCACTTTACTTGCGACTCCTCCACTCTTACTTGCGACTTTCCCACTCTTACTTGCGACTTTCCCACTCTTACTTGCGACTTCTCCACTCTTACTTGCGACTTTCCGACTCTTACTTGCAACTTCTCCACTCTTACTTGCGACTTTCTCACTCTTACTTGCGACTTTCCCACTCTTACTTGCGACTCTTCACTTTACTTGCGACTAAATGGGTTCCGATTACGGCACCAAAGTAACTTAAGGAGAATTCAATGTTCGGGAATTCTTGTTCTAATTCTGCTTTCCATTCTATTGCCTCTTCTTCACGATTAGCATGGATAATGACTGCGTAGTAGCTGTCGCCATTTGTTGCTTCTCGTAAAAGTTCTACGATGCGCTTCATTGCTCTTTTTTTTGTGCGAATTTTTTCAAATGGGACAATTAATTTATCTTTGAAATGAAGCAATGGCTTTACTTGAAGGAGACTACCTATTATTGCTTGCGCACTTGAAAGGCGACCGCCTCGCTGAAGATTGGACAGATCGTCTACCATAAAGTAGGCATGACTTGTTTCTTTCAATTCATCTAGAATTGGAATTATCTCTGCAGCTGATTTCCCTTGTTGGACTAACTTTGCTGCTTCAATTGCATAAAAGCCTTGAACCATACAACTTACTTCTGTATCAAAAGCGAATACTTCAATTCCTTCCACCATATCTCCAGCAGAAATTGCACCTTGATATGTTCCGCTTATTCCACTTGATAAGTGAATACTAATTACCTCATCATAATTCTCAGATAGCTTTTCAAATAGCTCCACAAATTTTCCAATAGGTGGCTGAGAGGTAGTTGGCAATTCCTTTGTTTTAATTTCTTCATAAAAGTCGGCAGCAGATAAATCTACTTCTTCCTCAAACACTTCTGTACCTAAAATTACCGTCAACGGAATCATATGTATATCATACTTTTCTCTCACATCTTGAGGAATATAAGCCGTACTATCTGTAACAATAGCTGTTTTCATCCAATTAATTACCATCCTTATCTATTCATCTGTATATCATTTTAACTAAACATGTGATTATTTGCATTATAATATATTAACTCTATTATAATGCACAAAAGGAGGAATTTATATGGATTTTTAAAAGGCAGGGTAAATATAACAACAGATCTCAGCTTTGTGAGGAATGAGAAATTGGAAGATTTCTTCTCTTTAGTTCATCAAGGAGGATCATGATGAACTCTTCTGCTAACTCTAATTTTACAGCTTCTGCATATGCTTTTAAAAGGATTGGATCCGAAATTCTGTTTATTCCATTCATTGCCAATCCTCCTATCATTTTAGTGTCATTACACATATCTTATCAAGAATCACACTAAAAATATAGGTAAAAACACCCATAAAAGACAGAATTTTATGACGATTTTTCAACAAATGCAATCAGAACTTCCTCCATTTTTCTACTCTTTTCTATAAATAAAAAGGAGCTCTTCAAACCAACTAGTGATTTAATAGCTCCCTTTCTTATTAACGAACTTCTACCCAACCGTTTTTAATTGCAACAACAACTGCTTGTGTACGATCATTTACGTTCATTTTTTGTAAAATATTACTTACATGGTTTTTAACGGTTTTTTCACTGATGAATAGTGCCTCACCGATTCCTCTATTGCTTTTACCATCTGCAAGAAGCTGCAATACTTCACATTCACGTCTTGTTAATAAATGCAATGGTCTTCTAATTTCTACAACTTGTACATGATGTTCATCTGAGTTAGCATTTTCTAATGCTAAACGACGATATTCATTTACTAAATTGTGGGTTACTTTTGGATGTAAATAAGAACCCCCATCTGCAACTACTTTAACAGCTTCAATTAGTGCATCTGCATCCATTTCTTTTAGCAGATAACCGCTTGCTCCTGTTTTTAATGCATGTGTTACATAGTTTTCATCATCATGAATGGATAGAATAATGACCTTTGTTTCTGGAAATTTCTCTAATAATTGTCTTGTTGCCTCTACTCCATTAATAGTAGGCATGTTTATATCCATAATGGTAACATCTGGTTGATATTCTTCAATCAGCTGAATGGCTTGTGTACCATCATCTCCTTCAGCTACAACCTCGAAACTCGATTCGAAATCGAGAATTCTTTTTACCCCTTCTCTAAACAATTGGTGATCGTCAATAATAACTATCTTTGTAGTCAACTGCTCCGCCTCCCTTTTTTCTTTATCATCTAATAGGAACGTTGATCATAACTATGGTTCCAATTCCAAGCTTGGAATCAATGGTTATTTCCCCATCAAGGAGTTGTACTCTTTCTCTCATCCCAATCAAGCCAAAGGATTCTTCCTTTTTCTGATTCTTATCGAATCCTTTTCCATTATCCTTAACCAAAACGATGATCTGATCTCTTCGCAATTCTACTTTAACTGCAATATTAGATGCTTCTGCGTGCTTTAAAGCATTTTGTACAGATTCTTGAACTAAGCGAAAAAGTGCAACTTCGTATTTACTTGGAAGTCTTGTTTCTTTCCCTATTGTAGCAAACTCAATCTTGGTAGATTCATGATACTCTTCTATTGTTTTCAAATATTTCTTTAACGTAGGAATAAGACCTAAATCATCTAAAGCCATCGGACGAAGATCATAAATAATTCTTCTAACTTCATATAATGCACTTCGAACCATGACTTTTAAGTTTCTGATTTCTTCGAAAGCCTCTTTTGCACCACGCTCTTTATATATTCTTTCCACTAAATCAGAACGCATCATGACATTTGCCATCATTTGTGCTGGACCATCGTGTATTTCTCGAGAAAGTCTTTTTTTCTCTTCTTCCTGAGCACCAATAATTTTCAGACCAAAATCCTGCTTTTGCTTGGCATCTTCTATTACTTCGCCAACCTGTTTTAAATCACTAACTAAGTAATTCATTACAACAGATATTTGCGTTACCAGATGCTCTGCCCGCTCTATTGTTTCGTCCAGACCTAACAACCGGCGCTCTAAATCATCCCGACGTTCGCGATATTGCTTTTCAAGGTGACGATTCATGCTTAAATCCATTTGCAGCGTATGCGCTCTTTCATAAGCTTCACGTACTTCCGATTCTGAGTATTCATTAAAATGCTTACTCACTTCTGATAAGCGTTTACGAGCAAATCGAGACTGGATTTCTAGCTTGTCTCCTTTTTCTATCGTTTCTAACACAAGTACTTTCATTTCTTTTAATTCTTCGGTAAGGGTTTCATAATCTTGTCGACATTGTTCTCCAATACGAAAAATTTCGTCTTTGCTGGAACCAACGGTCTGAATCATTTGTTCCACAATATAATCTAACGTTTTTGTGTCAAATTTCCTTATTAACATATAGAATTCCTCCAAAAAGGCTAAAACCCTTCCAACATCCATTCTTATTTTAGCTTGAAAGTTAATAATATGTATAATTCATCGTAAAATAAATTAAAATCGTTATTTAGACACATATTTTTCTATTCAAAACCATGTCTTAAGACCTATTAACTTTAAGGATTACTGTGAAAAAGTATGTAAAAATTGATAATATAATTTTATCCTATTCTAAACAAAAAACAAAGAGAAAGAAAATACATAATAGGAAAGAACCTGAAAACCAAGTACTCGTAAGCCTCGCATGATATATAGCCCATACCATATGTAGCGGGTCTTTTCGAGCATGGAGTTTTACTTATTATATCATGCTTGCTAAATTGCTATATTAAGATTTGATTACAAAGAGATCAATAATTGAAGAATAGACAATGTCGAATTATAATGAAATAAGGCTAATGAACGAATTTCTATTATTTTTTATAAGAAACGATAGATTTCACCAACTTAAATAACGAACAAAAAGCTTCCTAAAAAAATTATGGACTGCAAATTACGATTATTAAGACACAATGAAAGGAGCTTTACCTATGCTTCCTTCCTATCTTACTGTGCCTAGCTACGGAGAATATGAGCTAATTATTCAAAAGTCACGTTTTATTGCTCATATCGCTCGAACTGAGACTGAAGAAGCAGCACAAGCCTTCATAGGAGAAATTAAGAAAAAACATAAAGACGCAACACATAATTGTTCCGCTTATTTAATCGGGGAGCATGATCAAATTCAAAAGGCAAATGATGATGGGGAACCAAGTGGAACGGCAGGAGTACCAATCCTCGAAGTGCTCAAGAAAAAAGGCCTGAAAGATACTACAGTTGTTGTAACAAGGTATTTTGGAGGCATTAAGCTTGGTGCGGGTGGACTAATTCGCGCTTACGGGAAAACGACCTCTGAAGGATTAGCAAATGTTGGAATCGTCGAAAGAAAATTAAAGCAAATAATCGGCGTATCCATTGATTATCCATTACTTGGGAAAATGGAAAATGAATTACGTTCATCGAACTATCAAATTAAGGATATTCATTATTTAGAAAACGTCGAAATGGATGTCTTTGTGGATTCTAAAGACGTCGAGACCTACAAAGCTTGGATAACTGACCTAACGAATGGACAAGGTATTATTACAGAAAAAGAATCCCTTTACGCCGAATCAGTCATTTGAATTTTTTACAATAAACACCAAAATATACCTCGAATAGAAATAAAGAGTTAATTTACGAAATCAATATTTAACGGTAAAATAGTACTATGCTTTTTTGAGGTTATTTTTCATTTATAAAGGAGAAACTTATGGCAAAAAACACAAGAGAAACTTATATAAAAGATACAAGGAATAAGAAACGAAAAAAGCTCAAGCTTTTTATTTTTGTTCCGTTGCTTGTTATTATTTTAGCTGGTCTTGGTTATGGAGCAACCCTCTATTCAAAAGCCAAATCAGTTGTCGATGATTCGTACGAGCCAATTGACCGAGACTCATTGAGAGAAGCTAAAGTAGATCCAAATATTGATGATGTTTCCATTCTATTTATTGGAGTAGATGACAGCGAAAAAAGATCAAATGCATCTGGAACAACCCGCTCTCGATCCGATGCTCTAATGGTAGCTACTTTAAACGAGAAAGAAAAGTCCGTTAAATTGCTAAGTATCCCTCGTGATTCCTATGTGTATATTCCCGAACGCGGCTATTCCGATAAAATTACCCATGCACATTATTTCGGGGGTGTGACTTCTACATTAGATACGGTAGAAGGATTACTTGAGATTCCCATTGACTATTATGTAAAAATGAATTTTGACGCCTTTATGGATGTAGTTGATGCTTTAGGTGGTATTGACGTCGATGTTCCAGTTACGTTTACAGAGCAGAACTCAAAAGATAAAGCTGGCGCTATCCATCTTGAAGAAGGATATCAAGAATTAGATGGCGAAGAAGCGCTTGCCCTTGCAAGAACAAGAAAAATTGATAATGACATCGAACGCGGAAAAAGACAACAATTAATCATGGAAGCAATTATGAAAAAAGCTGTATCAGTCGAAGGTATAACGAAATATGCGAAAGTAATGGAAGCTGTAGGCAGCAATATGACAACAGACCTATCATTCAGCGATATGCAATCCTTAATTGCCTATGCAACAGCAGACAATGGTTTACAAGTTGAGACACTTACCTTAGCTGGTACTGACGGTCGAGTGGATGGAAAATATATTTATCAATTAGATGAAACAGCTTTAGCTGAAACAAAATCCATTCTTCAGCAGCATTTAGGAGTAAGCAGCAGTCTTAATTCAGAAACAGACAGTTCTACTGAAACTGAAACTGATATGACAGATACAACAACAGATACTTCCACTTTAAACTAATAACTATCTTGGACATGCACACTTTATCCCATACGTGCATGTCTTTTTTTTGCAAAATTCCCGTATCCATTTTTCCCCTTGCACGCTTATTGTATATCTTTTCCTCACAAGTTATATGAAATCTATTTCTCTCTTAAACTACCAGTATTAACCACGAAATATTAGGATAAAAGTATGATAGAATCATACTAGCTTCTAAAAATCTATCCCTTCTCTGCCCTTCATCAAAACAATTACTCTAATAAACCTCAGTAAAAATATGACAATTAAATAAAGGAGAAACGATAATGAAAAAAACACTATCATTGTTGTTGTCATTATTTCTATTTATATCGATCCTACCTGCTTTCGAGAATCAGGCATATGCAAGTGGCAGTGAACCACAAGTGCATGTCATGCTAAAAAATTACCTAGGAAACAAAACACAAATTACGATTACCCCATCTGGAACATATCAAACCGATGATGGGAAAAATATTTTAACGAACACAATTGAATATACCCTTAAGTTAGAGCAATCTAAACTTAAATTATATAAAGGAAATACCATTATTTTGGAATCAGGTTCTCTTACGCTAACACCTTCTAATCCTGATGACTATTTAATCATTAATAATAGAAAATATAAAGGTTCCTTTGAATTCATTATGGAAACATTAAACGGTTCTAACTATATTCGTCCTATCAATACAATTGGTATGGAAGAATATCTTAAAGGGGTCGTGCCCAGTGAAATGCCTGCATCTTGGAATATTGAATCCTTAAAGGCCCAAGCGATTGCAGCACGTACCTATTCATGGAATTATGGCGGCAAAACGATTACGGATACAATCAGTCATCAAGTATACGGTGGACTAAGTGGTTCACATCCTAATTCTGATAAAGCAGTCGAAGCGACAACTGGACAAGTATTAAAATATAACAATACATTAATCGATGCCGTTTACTCTGCAAGTAATGGTGGGGTAATGGAATCTGCTAAAAATGTATGGGGCAATGACTTTGCCTATCTAAAAAACGCGGCAGACCCCTACGATACAAGCTATACTTGGAGCTTTGATGTCCAAAAAACGCAAATAGATATGAAAGACAAAGATCTAGCAAATCCAGAAGTATGGTGGAACAAGGTTTCCGAAAAGGACAGCACCATTGTTGCAAATCTAAAAACATGGTTAAAGGACAACGGTTATAAAGACAAAGACATTAAAATTGTGTCCGTTCCTGCTTTATCTTTTAATAGTCCTTCCACAACAAAAAGAGTTAGCACTGGTTCTATCTCTATTCAGTTTTACGTGAAAGATAAGAAAGACAAAAACGGAAAACTAATATTACAAGAAATTAATCAAACAAATGTCGCGGCATCTAAAGTTAGAGCTATGATTGGTCTAAATTATGTAAAAAGCTATCTTGTGACAAAAAGCGCATCAAATACTACTACACATAGTATTGCAGGAAGCGGCTATGGCCACGGAGTCGGTTTAAGCCAATATGGAGCTAATAACCGCGCTAATGCAGGGCAAAAGTACACAACCATTTTGGCGTTTTATTATCCTGGTACGCAACTAATTACAGAATATACAAGCACAGCTATTACGCCACCAGAAATAAAAGATACAAAAGCTTCTTTTACAAGTTCAAATAACTTGGTTAACGTTTCATTTACGCTTACAAAAGCAGCGAATACCCTCATAAGAATCAAAGATAGCACAGGAAAAATTAAAACAACCCTTTTAAATAATGATGCATTAAAAGCTGGTAATTACACTTATACTGCTAATGCCTCAACTTGGACGAATGGAAATTATACAGCTGAAATCATAGCGACGGATAATAATAATAATCAAGTAACGAGCACTGCAACAGTAAAAATAACTCAATTAGAAGCACCATCGATTAGTTCTATCAAAACAACTTACGATACGAATTCAAACACGATTAATGCATCCTTTTCTGTTAATCAAGCGACGAAAGCGTCCGTGACTATTACAGACAGTAAAAACAAAGTCGTAAAAACATTAGCAAGCGGCAAATCTTTACCTGCCGGAACTTCCTCTTTTAAATGGGATGTACAAAATGTTAGTGATGGAACTTATACGTTAACGATTAAAGCTGTTAATAGTATTGGCAAAGAAAAAATAGTTAAACAAAATTTCAGCTTAAAAAAAGCTACTGCGCCAACGATTAAAGATGTGAAGACTAGCTATGATACAGCTGGGAACAAAATGAAGGTTAGCTTTAACGTAAACCAATCATCTAAAACAACGGTTAAAATCATGAACAGCAAAAATAAAGTCGTGAAGACACTTGCTTCCAATCAATCACTCAAAGCAGGAACTCATTCTTATACTTGGAGTGTTGGAAACACAAGTGATGGCAGCTACACTGTATCTGTAGAATCCGTCAATACAAGTAACTTAAAGAAAACAGTTAAACAAAAATTCACATTAAAAAAGGCTACTGCACCAACCATTAAAAATGTGAAAACTAGCTATGATTCCACTGGGAACAAAATAAAGGCGAGCTTTCACGTAAATCAATCAACAAAAACTACAGTAAAGATTATAAACAGCAAAAATAAAGTCGTAAAAACACTTGCTTCCAATAAATCACTAAAAGCTGGAACTTATACCTACACTTGGAGTGTTGGAAAAACAAATGATGGCAGCTATAAGGTATCTGTTGAATCTACGAATACAAGTAAATTAAAGAAAACAGCTTCTAAAAAGTTTACTTTATATAAAGTGAAAACAGGAACCATAAAAGCATCAAAGCTTCATATTAGGCAAAAGCCAACCACTTCGTCAAAAATAGTCGGGGCCATCCCTAATAAGAAGCAAGTAAAGATATACGCCAAAAGTGGTTCATGGTATAAAATTAAGTATGGCAAAACAACAGGCTATGTATCGGCAACGTATGTGAAGAATGTGAAGAATTTGAAATAAGCAAATGCCGTTGTAAAAAGAGCATTGATTCGTCAATGCTCTTTTTTATTAGTTACTTTCTAACATACATACTAAATCTTCTCTAAATTAATAAAAAAAATTCACTCCCATAAAGCAATGAAAATAATGAAATTGGGTATAGTAACAATAAATCATTTCAAAAAAAGGATCCCTTAATAAATTTCATTTATTTTGACCATACTAATCTTAATAAAAATGAAATAGGATAAAATGAGGTGTTCTAAATGTTAAAAAAAATGTTAACATTTTTAAATGATGCTATCGAAAAACCATTATTTTCAGACCATGAGCCTAGCATTTGGAATGAATTCGAAGATGATTTTTATGAAGAAGAAGTAGATGAAAAGCACAGGCTTTTGTAACAGTCTCTATTTTACTTTTTAAAACTCGTACAAATAAGCTAAAAAAGATTCCTTTTCATACTAAAAAGCCCTCTTTTTAAGAAGGGCTTTTTTTATCGATTTTTATCCGTTGAATATCTTATATCATTAATAAATTTTAATATCGGCTTATAATTTTTCCCTACTAATCCAATCTTTTCAACAATTAATTCAATGATGAACAAGACTGTAACAATTAGGAGGATAGCCCCCCACACTTTTGCCATGGAAAAGATCACAGCAACAAGTCCAAAAAAAGATGCCATTGCATATATGATAATAACCGTTTGTCTATGGGTAAAACCTATATTTAATAAACAATGATGCAAGTGAGACTTATCTGGAGCCATCAATGGTTGTTTATTAACTAGGCGACGAATAATGGCAAAGAATGTATCGGAGATTGGTACTCCCAAAATAATAACCGGAATTACAAAAGAGATTAACGTTACATTCTTAAATCCTAATAACGACATAACTGCAATAATATAGCCGAGAAATAACGCTCCCGTATCTCCAAGGAAAATCTTTGCAGGATAAAAATTAAATAATAAAAACCCAAGCGTACTTGCTAAAACAATCGAAGAAATCGCAATTACGTATCCATTTCCCATAATCATCGCCATCCCAGTAATCGTAAATAGCGCAATACAGGAAACACCTGAGGCAAGGCCATCTAATCCATCAATTAAATTAATGGCATTCGTGATACCAACAATCCACAGAATCGTTATTGGTATATCTAAAAAGCCAAACTCTAATTGTCCACCAAATGGCAAGTTGATAAATTCAACTTGTACGCCACCCCAAACGACTACAATTATTGCAGCAATTGTTTGAGCAACAAACTTAATCTTTGCATTGAGATTATAAATATCATCTAACATTCCCGTTGCAATTATAATAACACTACCAATCAGTATTGGATAATGATAGTCTTTACCAGGATTGATCGCTAATGCACCGATAACAAAACTAATATATATAGCTAAACCGCCCATACGCGGCATGATTTTATGATGTACTTTTCGTTTTTCTGGTTTATCCATTGCTCCAACTTTAAATGCAAGCTTCTTCACTAATGGAGTCAGTAAGATAGAAGCAATAAAACATACCACGAGCATTATATAAATCATGGAGATCCTCCCTAATGCCTTTAATAACGTACATTTTAGGCATCTGTCTATTCTTGCATATAATCGAAATTTATTATAACACAATACCAACTGGCTTGGCTTAACAAATTACATCCTTATTTTACATTTATATTACAAATTTTTAACCTCATCTATAAAGAACTTGATTATTATTATATATGACGTTCTTTCGTTTGGAAAGTTTCATCCCAAGTAAATATTAAATTTCACCCCTATACAACAAAACCGCTCTAATTTTAGAACGGTTACTACTTGAAAAAAAAGATTCTTCTCCCATTAGACCTTACCAACAAATGCAGGATCACTTCTTCTTTTAAGACCCGCCTCTTGAAATTCCTTTTTTTCTTTTAGCGACATCTTTTTATATGCTACTAAAAATTCTTCATATGCTGGCATTACTTCATTAATAGTTCCAGCCATCTTCAATTCTCCGTGTTCAAGCCATATTCCCTTTTCGCAAAATTGCTTCATCTGCCCAATCGAGTGACTGACAAAGAACATTGTTTTACCACGTTTTTTAAACTCATTCATTTTATCTAAGCATTTTTCAGCAAAAGCTTTATCCCCTACTGATAACGCTTCATCAATAATTAATACATCTGGATCTGTATTAACAGAAATAGCAAAGCCTAGACGAGACTTCATTCCACTTGAATAGGATTTTACCGGTTGATCAATGAACTTACCAAGCTCAGAAAACTCGATAATTTCTGGTTCTAATTCTTCTATTTGCTGTTTAGTAAATCCAAGCATTAAACACTTTAATTCAATATTCTCTCTGCCCGTTAATTCTCCGTTAACGCCAGCAGATACGGCAATAAGGGATGCTTGCCCATCAATTTCTACCTCTCCGGAAGTTTGAGGAACAATTCCAGCTATAATATTAGAAAGCGTTGATTTACCAGAACCATTTACACCAACAAATCCAATGACATCCCCTTTTTCTGCTTCAAAGCTAACATTTTTCAATGCAAAAAAAGGTTCACCATAATTTTTCGGCAGAAAAATATCCTTTAGTTTCTCCGAATTATTTTTATATAATTTATATCTTTTCGTTAAATTTCTAACTATCACAGACTTTTCCATACGATACCTCCGATTATAAAAAGTCGATAAAATGTCTTCTGAATTTCACATGCATATATGACCCGACACATAAAAGGAGGAAGACCAATCCCCAGAAATAAAGAGTGATAGCAGGGTGGGCAGTAATAAACCATCCTTCTCCAAGCAAAGCATAACGATATCCTTCAATTAAATAATAGACTGGATTTAAGAGCATGACATAATCAAAAATCCTTCCAAATGCCGTATCGCTGAATCGTCCTGCTGGCCATAAGATCGGCGTTATATATAACAATACTCTCATTAACGATTGTAGCAGCATTTGAAAATCGCGCACAATTGTTGAAATAGTGGAGGTAATTAAAGAAACAGCAAATAAAAAAACAACAGCTGCAAATAAAAAATATGGCAATTGTAAGTAATAAATAGAAATAGGATATCCAATAAATTGAAAAATAATCACTACCATTATCATTAATAGCAATTGAGGATAGAGTAGTGATATT
This sequence comes from Niallia sp., assembly GCF_031978665.1. Taxonomy (NCBI): domain Bacteria; kingdom Bacillati; phylum Bacillota; class Bacilli; order Caryophanales; family Bacillaceae; genus Niallia; species Niallia sp. The sequence goes on from NZ_DALZDK010000031.1 coordinate 11,932, forward strand.
ATCACATATGAAGGAATGGCACTTAATGGAAAATTCATCCTTGAAACCATTCTTAGCCTCGTATAAATAGATTTAGACCCCTGTGTAATAGCAGGATAAATAAAAAACCACAACAAAATCCCTGAAAGCATCCAAATGAAAAATGGTATAGGGCCATGTGTCCCTTCTACTGTTGGTCTGTCTTGAACAAACCCGAATACAAACCAATATATTGCAATTTGGATAGCCGGATTGATAAATTCCCACAGAATTCCTAAATAATTATTTCTATTGGAACTTTTTAGCTCATACATAGAAAGCCTTTTTATTAGATGAAAGTTATCTAATTGTTCTTTTAGTACTTTAAACATCGAATTCATCATATTTTTGCCCTTCTATAAGTTTGTTTATCCTCTATTTCAAATAATCCTTACAAAATATGCAAAAGACAAATCATTATCCTTCACTGTAAGAACACTTCTTTTACAACCCGAGCGGAAGCATTACCATCCTCAAGATAACAAAACTTATTATAAAAATCGTTAAACTTTTGATTAGTTACATTACCTGAATTTATACATTCAATGACCTCATCTGTGGTTTTTGCTAATGGCCCTGGGGCTTTTTTCTCGAAATCAAAGTAAAAACCTCGCAATTTATCACGGTATGTTTCAATGTCATAAACAAAAAAGATAATTGGTCTTTTTAAATTTCCATAGTCAAAGAAAACAGAAGAATAATCAGTTATAAGTAAATCAGAGATTAAATACAGTTCCCTAATATCCTCATAATTAGAGTAATCAAAGGCAAATCCCTTATACGGAGAAAGATCAAAGTTTTCTGCCACTAAGTAGTGCATTCTTAATATAACTACATATTCCTCTCCTAATTCTCTTTTTAACTTATTTAAATCCAATTCTAAATCAAATTTGTATTTTCCCTTTTTATAAAATTGATCGTCGCGCCATGTGGGAGCATATAATAATACCTTTTTATCTAAAGGAATGGCAAATTTCTCCTTCAATTGGCGAAGCTCTTCCTTCGAGTGTTTTTTATATAAAATATCATTTCTTGGATATCCTGATTCAATCATTTTCTTCTTAAATTGAAAGGCACTCTTAAAAATCTCTGAAGAATAAGCATTTGGAGAAATCAAATAATCCCAATTTCTTGCTTCATATAAAAAATTGCTTTTATACATTTTGGTATTTGTTTCTGGCATATGTACTTCATCCATATCAGCTGCTAGCTTCTTTAGCGGTGTCCCATGCCAAGTTTGCAAATAGGTTGTATGCCTTGGCTTAGGTATCCAAAGTGGTAATCTACTATTGCTAACCCAAAAATTAGCCCTTGCCATAATAAACAGCCATTTTATCGAAAAACGAGGAACAACATCTAAATTCTTCCCCTCAAAGTTTTTTAAATACCTTGGATCTACACTCCAATATAATTTGAATTCTGAATGGTTAGCTTGAATATACTCATAGATAGCTCTCGGATTACAACTATATTGTTTTCCCAAAAAGCTTTCAAATACAATTGAATTCTTTTTGACAGGAAAATAGCCAACCACTTTAAATAATACTTTATATACCAACAAAAGCTTATTTGCATTTTTCCATTTTCTAAATAACTTGCTAGTATTCTCATACAGTTGTTGTTTATAGTAGTATGGCGATACGGAAATGGATAAATACCTTTTGGGAGTTTTTGTTCTTACCTTTACTCTTTTTTTGGATTTCGAAATGGTACAAATTCGTTTTTGCTTATTTTTTTCTCCATCAGCTGGTAAATAAGCCAACTGATTACATTTAAGTACTTTATGTTTTGCTTCATCTTGAAAACTGATTTCAAGGTGAAATCTATAATGAACTTTTTTTAGACTATGAAGGCCCTCTGTTAAATAAATTGTTGTTTCAAACCTTCTATATGTAGAAAAACGGTCGTTTGAATTATCTTTTCCCGTTCCATCTAAGGAAAAACGCGAAATATGACTATCTAAATCATTCTCCATTATAAGTGTTCCTGTTACCTTAGACGGCTCTTTTGTGTGCCATTCAGGAAAATCATAATAACCAGCTACAAAAATAGAGCCATCTTTTCTTATAGTCGCCCTATCAATAGCAGCAAATAATAAAGGCTCAGATGTTCTAAAGACAAGTTCTCCTCTTTTTGTTGTAGAAGGAAAGAATACAAAATTTTCTTTTTCAAAATAGTAGTATAATAAACCTGTTACCTTTTCACTACACAGCAATCTTTTTTTTTGTTTATCGGCTATCTGTACATATATTTCCCATTTTGTCTTTCTGGAAAACGCTTTGCTATGTTCTTCTATATCAATCACTGATTCATACAAACCAAGTCCATCCAAAGAGGAGATTTGCGTAAGCGAAAATGGAATACACTTATCCGTATCCTTTAAATAAAAAAGGAGTGAGTCCTGCTCAGCCGAAAGCAAAGTCTCATCGAAATAAAACTGTATATATACCTTATTCTCTCTTATTTCTATCTCCTTTACTTTATGATTGCTAACTTCCGATTCACTCATTTTGTATCTCCCCTTATATTATGCGAAAAAAGTGATTAATCATTTATGTCAATAAATAGAGTTTATAATCTATCAAACATTATATCGGTTAGAGGATGGGATTTCAAACCTAAATAAACGGAAGAAAAAACAGTATAAAAGAAGGCTACTAAATATATTAGCAACCCCTTGATAAGTAACACCCTTATTCTTTATGGCGCTCTTCTCCATGAAGGGGATGTTCGCTTTTGCATGGCAATTCAAACAACTCTGGATAAGGAAACTTCATTTTATTTATATAGTTTAGCTAAAGGCATTTTCCCCTCTAGAGCCTCTCAGCTAATTCTTTTATATATCCTTTTAACTCTTCTTTAATATCCTGTCTTTTTAGAGCAAATTCAATCGTTGTCTGTATAAATCCAAATTGCTCCCCTACATCATAGCGATTGCCTTCAAACTGATAAGCAAAAACTCTTTGAATTTGATTTAGCTTCTCTATTGCATCTGTTAGCTGAATTTCTCCACCAGCGCCAATCTGCTGTTCTTCAAGAAATCGAAAAATTTCTGGAGTGAAAATATACCGACCAATAATCGCTAAATTAGACGGGGCTGTTCCTTGTTTCGGCTTTCCAACAAACTTCTTTACTTGATGTCTTCTTCCTTGTCCTTCAATCGGATCGACGATTCCATATCGATGTGTTTCAGAATCTGGTACAACTTGTACTCCTATAATCGATGATAGAGTATCACTATATTGATTTATTAATTGAGCAAGACAAGGTACTTCACTATCTACAATGTCATCACCTAGCAAAACAGCAAATGGCTCATTTCCGATAAAATTCCTTGCACACCAGACAGCATGTCCTAATCCCTTTGGCTCCTTTTGTCTTATGTAATGAATTTCTACATTAGAAGATTCCTTCACTTTCTCTAATAATTCAAATTTTTCTTTCGAAATTAAGTTTTCTTCTAATTCTAATGCATTATCAAAATGATCTTCAATCGCTCGCTTTCCTTTTCCTGTGACAATAATAATATCTTCAATACCTGAATCAATAGCTTCTTCTACTATATATTGAATGGTTGGTTTATCTACAATTGGAAGCATTTCCTTTGGCATTGCTTTCGTAGCTGGAAGAAACCTAGTTCCAAGTCCAGCAGCTGGTATAATTGCCTTTTTAACTTTCGACATAACTATTCCTCCCACGAAAATTTCCCATTTATCCTTCTATTTTATCCCCAAATATTAATCTTAACACCCAAATTCTTACTTTACTTATTTTTACTATTATACCCCTAACAATTAATATCAACTTGTTATTTAGATATAAAAGCCTTAAAATAACAGTATTGTACCTAATGAATGTTGTTTCCATTTTGTTTCCACGTATGACATTTTAGTTTTTTTCGGACAATAAAAGTAAATATAGTAACTGTTAACCTTATATTTAATAATATATATTCCATGAAATCCTTTTAGGAGGAAAAAAATGAAGAAAGTAATCACGTATGGTACCTTTGATTTACTTCATTGGGGCCACGTAAACTTATTAAAACGTGCTAAAGAATTAGGAGATCATTTGACTGTAGCTATTTCGACAGATGAATTTAATAAACAAAAACATAAAGAAGCGTATCACAGTTTTGAAAATAGAAAGGCCATTTTAGAGTCTATTCGCTATGTAGATAAAGTGATTCCTGAAAATAATTGGGAGCAAAAGATACAGGATGTAATTGACAATGATATTGATATCTTTGTAATGGGAGATGATTGGAAAGGTCAATTTGACTTTTTAAAGGAATATTGTCAAGTGATATATCTTCCTAGGACAGTTGGAATATCAACTACAAAAATAAAGAAAGATTTATACAGAGTAAATAATGGTTAGAGAATTTGCTATCACTATTTACTTAGCCATTTTCTCCTTTTTCTTTAACCTATTTAAACTTTTCCCAGTAAAAAGTAAAATTGTTTTTTGCATCTCTTTTGTAGAAAATACTGCGTTTATTTATGAGGAACTAAAGAAACGGAATGTCAATACACGCATTGTATTGATTAATGAAAACAATGCATGTTTTTCCTATTTTAGTCAGAAAAATGACAATGATACTGTCCTGTTATTAAAGCCAAAAAAAATATATTCTTTTCTTTTATCCATTTATCATCTTGCTACGGCCAAAGTTATTATACTTGATAATTACTTTGGCTTTCTTTCCGCAATTCAGTTTAAAAAAGAAGTAAAAAAAGTACAAATATGGCATGCGGCTGGAGCAATTAAACAATTTGGATTAAAGGATCCATCTATTCAGAACCGAAGCAAGAGAGCAAATGAACGATTCAAATTAGTTTATAACCAATTTGACCATATTATAGTAGGTTCTAAAAAAATGGAGCATATTTTTATTGAAGCTTTTGGGGTAAAATCTTCCCAATTTATTTATACAGGTATTCCAAGAACCGATATTTTTTTTGATGAAATCACAAAAAGGAAAATAGTCCAGAATCTGCAATCGACGTATCCCTTAATAAAGGATAAAAAAATCATCTTGTATGCCCCTACATTTAGAGATGGGGAACTTAATAATTATCGACTGCCTATTGATCTATCTTCTCTCCAAAAAAGACTAGGTGATAGCTATATTTTGATTTTAAAATTACATCCAGCTATAAAAAACAGCATCGATATCGAAAAGTATCATAATTTCGCATTAAACTTGTCCAATTATCCAAGGATAAACGATCTTCTATTTATTACAGATTATTTGATAACGGATTATTCTTCCATTCCTTTTGAATTTTCCTTTTTACATAAGCCCATGATATTTTTCCCTTATGATTTGGAGGACTATATTGCCACACGTGGTATATGGGAATCATATGAGAGCATGGTACCAGGACCAGTTGTTTACTCAACAGAAGCTATAGTAGATGCGATATGCAGTAATTCGTTCGATCTTAATCGCATTACTTCTTTTCATCAGACCTGGAACGAATTTTCCGTAGGGCATTCTAGTTCTAATTTAGTTTTGCTCATTGAAGAATGGATAAATGAAAATAAGAAAAGCAGAAAGAGCACAAGATAGCTTGTGCTCTTTCTGTTTTTCTATAACCATGTCCAAAGCTTAGTTTCCTAGTAGAAATCTTTTTATGTTAACTGCCATTCGATAGGTAAATGCATTCTTTTTTGCCATAGACCAGCATGCTCTTAATAAGTCTGAGTCTCTAAAATGATTCGTTTTTTTCTTCTTTTTGGTCAATACTTTTTTATTTGAAAGAATCTCCTCAAATATTCGTTTTGAATTATTTGTATCTGTATACTTTAATAGATTTCTTCTCATTTCCGCGTATTTTTTATCTTCTTGGAAATTATTCAAAATATACTTTTGAATGAGTTTTTCTAGATCAGATTGGGTTAATGCTCGATCTCCAAATAATTCATCATCCATATCCAAATAACTTCCCTGATATTTCAAATAGTCCTCTAAATCAAATTGATAAAATACAATCGGTTTTTTTTGATAATACATATCCCATGCAACACTAGAATAATCGGTAATAAGTAATTTTGCATTCATCAATAGCTCATTCACCTTGATTTCACCATATGGAATGATTTTCACTCGATGATTAGAACTAGTAAATTGATCAATATACAGCTTAAATTTAGGATGGATATAGAATTGGAGATATAAATTATTTTCTTCCAATATTTTAGACAGTGAGGCAGAATGCAATAAGGAAAGATAATTTTTATAATAATCCGTTTCAATAAATTTTTCTTCTGGAATATCGTCCATCCATGATCGCCATGTTGGCATTAGCATGATATTTGTCACCTTGTTTTCTTCCGTTTTATCTTTCAAGACATCCCATCTGCTTAAGCCCGTAACGATAACTTCATTCTTCTTGTATCCAAAATTATTTACAATTACTTTCTTTTCTTGCTCGGATGATACAACAAACAAATCTGCAGCATTTCTACTATTTTTTTTATAGATAGAGTCTACTCTTTTCAGCGCTATTACCCCATGTTGAAGGAACACATATCTTTTTCGCTCAAGCGTGTCCTTTAATCTCCCTCTTAACGCTCTTATATCATAAACATGTCCCTTTGCTTCCGAGGAAATTAATAACTGGGAGGAAAATAAGTAGACCATATATTTAAAGCTCATATAATGGATTACTTTATCTTTCATCGCCTCTATATTGCTATAGTCTGGAGAATCCTCCTTAATGATATAATAAAGATTTTTTTTCTTATTGTTCTCATAGCAGTACTTGAAGAAATAGTATCCATTATCCTGGGCACTATCAGAAAACTTTTCGAAAACTAGCCAAATATTTTTTTGTCTAAAATACCAACCAAAAATGAAAGAAACAATCCAAGCCATTTTTTCTTTCCGTTGATTTATAGACGTGTCATGAAATTCCCTCTCTTTATATATCAGGGCAACGGTATTAGCTGCTGTTAAATACGGATAAACCCAATTTCCATTATCATATTCATAGGATTGGCGAGCTTTAATTTTCCTTAGCCTTTTTTTTATCTTTCCGGATGGATTCTTTATTCTTGCTAAAAATGTTTCTTCTCTATTTTCAACTTCTAATAAGAAATCCCAATAATACTTTTCTAAATGTAGATTCGCGATATCTATTTCCACCTCTAGCAGCATTACATCGCCTTTTAGCATTCTATTTTTAATTGGAAAACGATATTCAATATTATCCACTTTACTTCTATATTTAAGAATAAGGGAATGAAATTGAATCTTTTCTTTCGTATTTGGCCATTTTACTTTTATTTTAAATTGGATTCTATTATTGTTCATTACAAAAGAAACGATTCGAAAATTCAAATCAGATTTTTCCGTTGCTAAATAATCAGGTTGGGTAATGACGATGGATAGCCCCTTATTAATAGTAAAATAAGGTGTTATAACATTTACATCTGCTGAATTAGCAGACTGGAAGTAATTTTTAGCTTTTTCAGCAAATTGCTCTAAAGAGCGAATACGATATCTTTTCTTACTCTGATTAGTTTCTGTTACCTCAAAATATAAATCCCATCTAGAGATTTGATTATAATATGTATGGATAAATTCCTTTAGATCAATTGATATAACACCTAAATTATTGTTAACATACTCATTTGCATACCATTCAAGATGATTTCTTCTTTCAACAAAGACGATATTACTTTTATTTTCGAACTGTCCCTTTGGAACAGTAAAAGAAAGTACTTTTCTCTTGACATCAAAATGAACATTTTCAATTGTTATTGTAGCTTTTAATTTATGGGTACTAATTTCTTTTGCATCCCTTTCTTATTATAAATTCTTCATGTAGTACTTAATACTCATATCCAACCTAAAGTATCTAAATTTATTATAACCTTTGTGGACAGATCATATTATACAATTATTTTCAAGTTTCGACACTTATTCGTTTTATCTCTATTAATTTTAATAGAAAAAAATTCTGCAACTTTTTAAAAGAATATTCGTCTATATATTTAGTACCTTCTACCTAAACATTTAATTGCATGTAATTTTCGAATTTCATCTTAGAAGAATATTATTTATTTTTTTTAGAAAACTAATTAATAATTACCCCAAAGTAATCCAAATTAGTTCCTATTTCACAAAATAATGATATTAAATTCCCCCTTTTTCTGCTATTCTTTACTTAGCTTTATCAATTTTTGTCAAGATATGGAGGTTTTAATTTAGTATGAGATCTGATAAACCAAAACATAAAAAGAAAAAATGGTTACGTATTACTGGTCTTGTTTTATTAATTTTAATTATTGCTATTCTAGCGTATGTACTTACTGTCTATAAATCCTTAACAAATGCTGTTGATACGATGCATGTGCCAGTAGATCGAGTAACGGAGAAGAGAACGGATCTCTTAGATTTAAATAAGAAAGAACCATTTTCTGTTCTAATGCTAGGAGTGGATGAGCGAGAAGGAGACAAAGGTCGCTCCGATACAATGATTGTACTGACTGTTAATCCAGAAAAAAAATCTGTAAAAATGCTTAGCATTCCTCGTGATACACGTACGGAAATTGTTGGTCATGGCACAACAGATAAAATCAACCATGCATATGCATTTGGCGGGGTTGCAATGTCTATGGATACGGTTGAGAACTTTTTAGATATACCGATTGATTATTATATGCAAATTAATATGGAAGGCTTTAAAGATATTGTTGATGCAGTTGGTGGGGTAACAGTCAATAATGATTTAGATTTCACTTATAGTGGAGTACATTTTCCAGAAGGTCAAATTACATTAGATGGAGAAGATGCACTTAAATTTTCTCGAATGAGAAAAGAAGATCCTCGCGGGGACTTTGGCAGACAGCTTCGCCAACGATTAATTATTCAAGCTGTCATTAAAGAAGGGGCAAGCCTGAATTCTTTAACTAATTTTGGTGATATATTTGATGCTCTTGGTAAAAATGTAAAAACGAATATTACCTTTGATGAAATGGTTGATATCCAAAAGAATTATAAGAATGCTGCAGGCAATATTGAACAGTTTAGTATTGAAGGTACAGGACAAACGATTAATAAAGTTTGGTATTTAGTAGTAAGCGATGCAGAGAAGGCAGAGATTCAAAAGAAACTTAAAGACCATTTAGATTTATAAAAGGTGTTGGGCATATTTGCCCTTCACCTCTATTTTTTATCTATTTATAGTAGATATATCCAAAATCTTTATTCTATTTTCTCGAAATGCACTAGTTCAAATCACCTAAATATTTTTTCTTTTAAGGTGCTTAGATTTCAATTATTCTGCTTTCAATAACCTAAGTATTACGTTTGTTTTAAATCCTAGGCTATTTGTTGAAATGACTCGAAAAGAAGTGTATATTAAGTTTGATTTATGTAAATTATTGATTACAAAAAACGTATAAATATTTTGGATTTATTAAGTACGTAAAAGGAGTATTAAATTATGATATATGCTGAAATTCTTGCTGGTGGAAAAGGAACAAGAATGGGAAATGTAAGTATGCCAAAACAATTCCTTCCATTAAATGATAAACCTATCATTATTCATACAATCGAAAAATTTTTATTAAATGATCAATTCGAAAAAATTATCATTGCCTCCCCAAAGGAATGGATTAATTACACGAATGATATCATTAATAAATTTATCGATAAGCGCGACCGTTTAGTAGTAATAGAAGGTGGAGAAGATAGAAATGGAACTATTATGAATGGGATTAAATATGTAGAAGATACATTTGGATTATTCCATGATGATATTATCGTAACCCATGATTCTGTTCGACCTTTTATTACGCATCGTATTATTGAAGAAAATATTCAATTTGGTCTTGAATTTGGTGCTGTTGATACCGTTATTTCTGCTATTGATACAATTGTTGAATCAGAGGATGGAGAGTCCATTTCTAATATCCCTGTTCGCGATTTTATGTACCAAGGACAAACACCACAAACATTTAATATGAAAATGCTGAAAGATCACTACTATTCCCTTTCGTCCGAGCAAAAGGCGATTCTTTCTGATGCATGTAAAATTTGTGTCTTGAAAGGAGAAAAAGTCAAACTCGTGACTGGCGAAGTTTTTAACATTAAGATTACTACACCATACGATTTAAAAGTAGCAAATGCTATTATTCAGGAGAGTATAAACCATGATTAATCAAGTATATCGTCTTGTTTCTCCAAGACAATTTGAAGTAACCTATCAGGATTTTTCATTAAAATCCGATATGATTGTCGTTCGACCAACCCATCTCTCTATTTGTAACGCAGATCAACGCTATTATACAGGATCTCGCGGCAAAGAGGCGATGGCAAAAAAACTGCCAATGGCCTTGATTCATGAAGGTATCGGTATGGTTGTCTATGATCCTAAAGGCGAATTCGCTAATGGAACGAAAGTGGTAATGGTTCCTAACGATCCTACAGAAGAAGATCCGTTTATTGCAGAGAACTACTTACGTTCCAGTCGATTTCGCTCTAGTGGCTACGATGGATTTATGCAAGACTATGTCTTTTTAAATAGGGATCGTTTAGTCGAAATTCCAGAAGACATGAATCCATTTGTAGCAGCTTTTACGGAGCTGATCACGATTGCTATGCACTCTATCACGAGGTTTGAATCAAGATCACATAAACGTCGTAATACCTTTGGTGTTTGGGGCGATGGAAATTTAGGTTTTATCATGTCCTTAATCCTAAAGAAAAAATATCCTGAGAGCAAAGTCATTTCATTTGGTAAAACACAGTATAAATTAGATCGCTTCTCTTTTGTAGATGAAACGTATTTAATTGATGATATTCCAGAGTCATTAAAAATAGATCATGCCTTCGAATGTGTAGGTGGATTAGGTAGCCAATATGCTATTAATCAGAGCATTGACTTAATCGTGCCAGAGGGATCTATTTCCATTCTTGGTGTATCTGAATATCCAGTAGAAATTAACACAAGAATGGTGTTAGAAAAAGGGATCACGATGATTGGCAGCAGTAGAAGCGGACGCACAGATTTCCAAAACACTGTTAATTTATACAAAGAATTCCCAGACATAGTAGATTACTTTTCCACACTTATTGGAGAAGTTCAAACCGTCACATCTATTCAATCCATTATTGAAGCTTTTGAAAAAGACTTAACTTCTTCTTGGGGCAAGACAATTATGGAGTGGAAAATATAAAGTAAATGAATTTATTTTAAATAGATTAGAAAGGTAGATTGATTTGAGAAAAATAAAATTGCTACCTACTGTATTAACCAAAGTAATGATCAAAATTGCCTATTTCTTTTTTTCTATCATATTTAAAGTGAATTCGAAAAAAATAACGTTTGCTTCGACACGATCAAATGAAATAAATGGTAATCTAAAATATATTTACCAGGAAATTGAAAATAGGAATACTGATTATAAATTAGTTAAATCCTTTTTTAAAATTAATAATTCACTCCTAGGAAAGCTGCGTTATTTTTTCCATATAATAAGGGAATGTTATCACTTAGCAACCTCCAAATACTTTATTATTGATGATTATCATTACTTGGTTTATCTTATAAAACCTCGTAAAAATACAGAAATCATTCAACTTTGGCACGCTTGCGGGGCATTTAAAAAATTTGGAATGAGTCTAGTTGGAAAACGATATGGTCCAAGTAAGGACTATATTAAAACAATTAAAATACACTCTAACTATTCGAGAGTGTATGTTAGTTCTTCTGAAGTTATTCCTTACTATTCAGAAGCCTTTAATATGAGTGAAACAAGAGTTTTCCCACTTGGTGTTCCAAGAACTGATTATTTTTTTGAAAAAAATAGAAAAGAAGAAGTACTAAATAAATTTATAAGCAAATTTGGACCAATTGCAAATAAACAATTGATTTTATACGCCCCAACCTTTCGAGGTAAGAGCTATCAACAAGGACAATTTGTTAGTCCAATTAACTTTAGATTACTTAAAAATCAGCTAGAGAAAGATTCAGTAGTGTTAGTGCATTTACATCCATATATGTCTTCTAGCTTTCAAGTGGATGAAGATTTACATGATTTTGTCGTTCATATTGCAGATGGCTTCACAATCGAAGAATTACTTTTGATCACGAATGTTCTTATTACTGATTATTCTTCTATTATTTTTGACTATAGTTTATTAAACAAACCCGCAGCATTCTTTGCCCATGATTTAGAGGAGTATATGCTAGAAAGGGATTTTTATTATGACTATGATTCACTCGTACCAGGACCTATTTTCCAAACTACCGAAAGCCTTGTTAATTGGCTAAATGTTGGAACCTTTGATGATAAAAAAATGACTGCGTTTAAAAATAGATTTTTTGATTATTCCGATGGGCAGGCTTCTAAAAGAATAGTCTCTCATCTACTCTCACCTTTAAACAAAGCGGATAATTCCCAACTATAGAATTATAGAGTGGAGAAAATCTATTTATTGCCTTGTCAGCTTAGTTTATTTAACTGACAAGGCTTCATTTTATGAAAGTTAAGGAGATATAAGTATGTTAAGAAAGATTGTTCGAAAGTTAAGAAGAAGAAAAGGTTCTTCTAACTCGTCAGGACCAATCGTCCGTGATGAGTTAGAATTTAGTATTGATAAACCTGTCCAAATAACAGAAGATCGCATTATCATTCAAAAAGAAAAAATAAGTGAATCTCTTCCAGTACTTAATGAAATCGCTGGAAAAATAGAAGAACATATTCCACATCGTAAAATAACGCAATTAAATTGGAATGGGCCAATCATGGAAATCGAAGGCTATTTTTACTTAGAGAATGTTCCGATGACGAATGAAGATCTAGTAAAAAAACGTTTGGTACTATTAAGCTCTAGTGGTTTAAAGGTTTCCATCCCTTTACAGGATGTTCTTGTTAATGACATTAAAACAAAAGATTCTATTGATAATAAATATAGTTGGGCAGGCTTTCGCTCCAAAGTTAACTTTGCAACCATTACATCTCATAATAGACCACTTCCTGAAGAAGACTATCGTCTATTTTTAGAATTAGACGTACATGTACTCGGTGATAAAGTATATAAAAAGTCCTTCCCTTTAGGAAATATTGAACATTTTCTAGATAATGGCTTCCATTCTGCAAAAATGGAGTATTTTACTGCCAAAAAGGAAATGAAGTATAATCTTTTAGCTACATATGATTTACCATTAAAAACATTAAAAATTACATCATCTAAACTAAAGGATTTAGATCCTTCTGTAATGGGATTAGATGCAGAATTAAAGCAACGTGGCATTGTTTATCGTGTTGTTTATAAATGGTGTTTCTCTTTAACATACAAATTATGTAAGTTATTACCTTTACAAACAAGAAAGATTATTTTTGCATCCGATAGCCGAAGTGAAATGAGCGGAAACTTTCAGTTCGTGTATGATGAATTACTAAGAAGAAATTTAAATTATGACTACCATCTCCTACTAAAAAAAGGAGTGGATGAAAAAAAGAATTATCGAGAAATATTCAGCTTAGCCTATCATTTGGCAACAGCAAAATTTATTATTTTGGACGATTTCTATCCAATGATTTATCCGCTAACCATTAGAAAAAATGCTGAATTAATTCAATTATGGCATGCTGTTGGTGCATTCAAAACGTTTGGCTTTAGCCGCTTAGGACGCCCTGGTGGCCCATCGCCTAAATCAAAAAACCATCGAAATTATACAAAGGCAATTGTTAGCTCCCATAATGTTGCCAAGCATTATGCAGAAGGATTCGGAATTGATCTAGAAAATGTAATACCAACAGGAATTCCAAGAACAGATGTCTTTTTCGATAAAGCCTATCAAGAAGAAGTAAGAAACAACCTATACGAAGAATTTCCATTTTTAAGAGGAAAAAAAGTAATTACGTTTGCACCTACTTTCCGTGGAAATGGACAAATGTCTGCCCACTACCCAATGGAAGTATTAAATTTAGAAAAGCTCTATAATGAATTGAAGGACGAGTATGTATTCCTATTTAAAATTCATCCATTTGTAAAAAATGAATTTAGTATTCCTTATCAATTTAGTGATTTCTTTTACGATTTTTCTTCTTACCGGGAAATCAATGATTTATTATTCATTACAGATATCTTGATTACTGATTATTCATCTGTGTGTTTTGAATATGCTTTGTTAAATAAACCAATGATCTTCTTTGCATACGATGTAGAAGAGTATGTCCGTACGCGTGACTTTTATTATGACTATCATTCCTTTATTCCTGGTCCACTTGCAAAAACTACAGAAAGAATGATTGATATTATTCAAAAAGAAGATTTTAAAATGGAAAAAATTGAGCCGTTCGTTAAATATTTCTTTGATGATTTAGATGGAAAAGCCACGGAACGTGTGGTTGATCAGCTTATCATCAATAATTTTAATGAGTTAACTTAAAGTAGAAGCCCCCTTAGCATTCGTTAAGAGGGCTTCTTTTTTATCTCCCGACATTTCTCGGGAAATACTTGTCAGCTTTTGTTGATAAATTTGGTGTTTTCAATGAAAATAAACGCGGTATATATATACTACAAGAAAAAATAGTAGAAAGGATGATAGATATGAAAATAAAAGCTGGAAGCTGGAGATTACTAAGTGCTCAGGATAAGCAATTTATTTTACAAACTGTTTGTACCCTTTCTCAATATAAGGGGAAAGCTCATTCAAATTAAGCCTCATATAGTTCAATTGGTAACCCATCAGGATCAGCAAAAAAAGTAAACCTTTTGGACGTAATTGGATCGATCCGAATTTCTTCAACTGTAATATTTTTTGATTGTAAATACTGTACAGTTTCTTCTATGTTATTCACTTCAAATGCAATATGACGTAAACCAGCTGCCTCCGGATAACTCGGTCTTTTCTTTGGATTTTGAAAGGAAAAAAGTTCAATTTGATACGTATCATTTACTAAAAGATCAAGCTTATATGATTCTCTTTCTGCTCGATATACTTCTTTTAATGGTGTAAAGCCTAATAAATTAACATAAAACTGTTTAGAAGCTTTGTAATTGCTACAGATAATAGCAATATGATGAATGCGATTTACTTTAAACATTTTTGTACTCCTTTTTTATAGATTACCAGCTATTGTAGGATAACCAAACCGAATATATCTTTGCTCTAGAAAAAATGCGAAGAAATTTTATAATTCCTTCGCCCTTTATATTATTTATTATGCCAGTTCCAAGCACTTTGAATAATTGTTTCTAAGCCTCTTTCTGCTTTCCAGCCAAGTTCATTGTAAATTTTGTCTGAAGAAGCAACTAATCTTGCTGGGTCTCCAGCTCTTCTATCACTAAGGATAACATTCGCTTCTCTGCCAGTTACTTTTTCACACATTTCAATTACTTGCTTAACAGAATAGCCTACTCCATTTCCAAGATTATACGTTTCGGCCTCTTTCTTTTCCTTTAATAGAGCTTCTAAGGCTGCTATATGGGCATTAGCCAAATCTGTTACATGAATATAATCTCGGATACATGTTCCATCTTCTGTAGGATAATCTGTACCAAAAACGGAGATAGACTCCCTCTCTCCTAATAATTGTTGAAGGATAATAGGGATTAAATGCGTTTCTGGATCATGATTTTCCCCAATTTCACCAGATACATGTGCCCCCGCAGCATTGAAATAGCGTAGGACAACGTAATGAAGTCCATAAGCTGCATGAAAATCAGCTAAAATCTGTTCTACCATTAGCTTCGATTTCCCATAAGGATTAATAGGTGATGTTTCTGAGCTTTCTATAATAATCTCCTCTTTTGGAATTCCATATGTAGCTGCAGTAGAAGAGAAAATAAAGTTTTTCACATTATGTTTTAACATCACATTTAATAATGTTAATGTATTAGCAACATTATTCTCATAATATTTATACGGATCTTGGACAGATTCGCCAACTAAGCTATAGGCTGCAAAATGCATGACTGCTTTGATTGGATACTTAGAGAAAATCGATTCTAAATCCTCGACATTACCTAAATCTCCATTTACAAAAACCGCACGAGAATCCACTGCTTCCTCATGGCCAGTAGCAAGATTATCTAATACTACCACTTCTTCCTTTTCCACTAATTCTTTTACTAGATGGCTACCAATATAGCCAGCTCCACCAACTACTAATATCATATAAATAAATCTCCTTTAATTAGCTATTTATGCTCTCTCCTATTTTATCACATATTTTGTAAATATTATTTAATAGTATGTTAATATCGCTTTAAAAGTGGGGGAAAAAGAAGCTAGCAGCAATGGCTTTTTTCGTTAAGTTTTTGCTAATCTCCCTAACTCCTCTGTGTATTCAAACTGCTCATTAATATTAAAATATAAATTTCCCTATTGAAAAACTAGAGCTTTTAGAATAATGTCAATAATAAAAATGCCTGATAGGAAGGGCTTTTCCATATCAGACACTTTATTATTTTCTCTTTCTTTGCTTATAAATAGAGTAGAAAAAGGCAAAATGCCCTACAACATTTCGCTTCCATAATCTTCGCGGCTCTTTCCCCATTCGATATAACCATTCTAGGCGAAGATCGCGAAAGATCTTTGGAGCTCTAGGAACATTCCCAGAGGAAAAATCTATAAAAGCCCCTACAGCCATCGTAATAGTACTCTTCAGCTTCGAACGATGTTCATTAATCCATTGTTCCTGTAATGGCATCCCAAACCCTACTAAAAGGATATCTGCTTGACTCATATTTATCTGTTCAATAATATTCTCCGTGTTCTCTTTCGGAAAATATCCATCCTGACTGCCTACAAATAAGATATTTGGATATGTCTTTTGTAGTCGCTCTTGTGCCTTTTGCGCTACTCCTGGCTTAGCTCCTAATAAAAACACACGATAATGACCTTTCTCTACATTTAAAGATTGAAATAACGCAGGGATAAAGTCCGTACCATTTAAATTCTCTTTAAAAGAAAATCCAAACAGCTTTGCCCCCATTTCAATTCCAATCCCATCATTTAACAATAAATCTGCCTGATTTAGCATGTCACGATATGCTGAATCCTTTTGTGCAATATTATATCCATGATCATTTAGAAAAAAAACATCAGACAGTATTCGTTTATCTAGCTTTTCTTTTATATAAGTAACAGCTTCTTTTGAGCTTAAAATATTTACCTTTATATTTCCTAACCATTTCTTATCCATTATGTACCCCTAGTGAGAAATTTTTAAAAAGCCCCTTTCTATTATATAAAAATTGTCTTCTAGAAACAATTCAAGCGAAAAGTGTTCACTTTTTTAGCTATAATAAGAAAATGGAATAATCATGTTTTAGACATTTATTCTCCTCTATCATCATTATTTTCGACTCCAAACTTTAGCTTAAACGAATAAACTACTATATTTATGTTGGATTATGTCGAAATATTATCCACAAAAAAGTTGTAATATTTTTCAAATTAATGATAAAATTTTATTTGTACAATTATCTAGATAAAGGCAAACCATCTGAAAGGGTGGGACGCAAAGCTTCAGGTCTAAGGTAGATTTATACTATGATGGCTGGGCCACCTTATATTCTATAAGGAGGTTAATTATCATGATTAATTTGTTTCCCACCGATTTATTAACAAAAAGCAATTTGGACATTGAATGGATAATGCTCATAATGGAGGCAAAAAAACAGGGCTTCACACAAGAAGAAGTTCGTGCCGTATTAACAATATTAAAAGATAGTTATTGACGTAATATCAGAATATTCTATAATGACACCGTTTTAGCCTTAATAATTATTAAGGCTTTTTCTAAATTTGCAAACAGAATGAGCCTCTGGTATCTTTTGCTTATCTTTCGAACTGACACCGAGAGCTTATTCTGTTGCCTTTCGGACTTACTTCACCTACAAATCGAATGTTCAATTGTTCAATTATTTACAAAAAAAAAGCACCGCTTTGGGCACTTTCAAAAGGAAGAATTTATCGGGGCGTTTATTGATTTTTTCTAATAAGGATTGGTTGTTTCAAAGAGAAATTTTGAAACGGAAAGATAATTGGTGTGTGAGTAGTGTATAGGGTGAAAGTCTTAAGGTGTTGGGGAAGTACGAGAGATTTTTTCCATGTTAATAATATGTTCTAATTGTTTTATTCTAAGATTACATTGCTCTAATTTCTCATTTGTTTTTGCCTGCATTTTAATTAATGTAACCATTAAATCTGGTACATTATTCACGATGCTTTCCTCCTTTATGGAATAGTTTGTTCTACTTTTTTAGGCTCCAAGAAACGAACAGATTCGGCTATAACTTCTGTTACATAAATCTTTTTTCTATCCTGATTTTCATAGTTTCTTGTTTGAATGCGACCAACAATTCCAACTAGAGAACCTTTATGACAATACTGGGCCGTATTCTCTGCTATTTTATTCCAAAATGTACACTGGACAAAATCAGCATCATAATCGCCTGCTTGGTTTTTATAGTTTCTATTTACTGCAACAGTAACATTCACAATAGATGTTCCCTCTTGTGTGACTCTAAGCTCTGGATCCTTCGTTAGCCTCCCTACTAAAGTAACCTGATTAATCATCTTTCCCCCCCTCTCTTCTTAAATTAGTAAAATCATACTATAAATGAAAGAGAATGAAAAATGTCGAAATTTCAAGTTTTGACCCTTTTTTTCATGAAAAATCAAAGTTTCGCCTAGGACATTTTTGAAGTTTCTAATATAAAATAGCCCACATTTAGAAGTTTTGCATTTTTTTAATTTTTTCACAAAAAATAAAATCTCCTCCAAAAATACTTAAAAAGAGATTCTCGGCTCTTTATTAAGCACCCTTGAAGGAGATAATTGATTTTATTTTGGTACTAATCGTTTTTCAGTAACAGCTATTACTTATTATACCCATCGATTACAGCGTTGACTTGCTCCATTACACCTAGCTTCAATGCTTCTAGCTTACTTGTGCTTTCTTCTAAAGAAGAACTATTTACACTAAAGTAGAACTTCGCCTTAGGCTCTGTTCCAGATGGACGTAAGCAGAACCATGAACCGTCTTCTAAATAGTATTTGATGACATTAGATTTTGGTAAATCAATCAATGTTTCTGTTAAACCTTCTAAACGCTGACTTGTTAGATAGTCTTCTACTGCAACTACATTTAAGCCATTTACTTCTTTGATTGGCCCTTTACGGAAAGTGTCCATAATGTAAGCAATTTGTTCTGCTCCATCTTTCCCTTTTAACGTTAAGGACTCTAATCCTTCTTGATAGAAGCCATACTTTTCAAAGATTTCTAATAAGCCTTCATACAGTGTTAGGCCTTTCGCTTTATAATATGCAGCAACTTCCGCAGCAAAAATAGCAGATTGAACAGCATCTTTATCACGAACAAAATCGCCAATTAAATAGCCATAGCTTTCTTCATATCCGAAAAGAAATGTATGCTCATGTGTTTGTTCAAACTCTTTAATTTTTTCTCCGATAAATTTAAATCCTGTTAATGTATCGATTGTAGGAATTCCATAGGCTTTGGCAACGGTACGGCCAATTTCAGATGTTACAATCGTTTTGATAACAATACCGTTTTCAGGAAGAATGCCTTTCTCTTTCTTCTCTGATAATAGATACTCAAGCATCAATGCCCCTAATTGATTTCCTGTAAGAACCGTGTATTCTCCACTTAAATCCTTAACAGCCACCCCTAATCTGTCTGCATCTGGATCTGTTGCAAGGAGAATATCAGCATCGATTTCTTTTCCATAACGAATCGCAATTTCAAAAGCTGCATGCTCTTCTGGATTTGGCGATTTTACCGTTGAGAAGTTAGCATCAGGTAATTCCTGTTCTTTCACAATCGTTACATTTTCAAATCCAAATGCTTCTAATCCTGCACGAACTGGCTTGTTTCCTGTGCCATGTAATGGAGTATAGACAATTTTCAAATCTTTTGCTTCTGGTAAACGATTTAATTGGATTGTCTTTAATTGTTCTACATAGGCAGCATCTACTTCTGCACCAATATATGTTAATAAGCCCTGTTCTAATAACTCGTTTTCTTCTAACACTTCAATTGTAAGCTCATCTTCTACTGCATTTACATATTTAATAATTGTATCTGCAGCCTCTGGAGGAAGCTGTCCACCATCTTCTCCGTATGCCTTAAATCCATTATACTCAGGAGGATTGTGACTAGCGGTAATCACTACTCCAGCAAATGTATTCAGATAGCGTACAGCAAAAGATAATGCTGGTGTTGGACGAAGCTCTTCAAATACATAGGATTTAACTCCAAGCTTCCCTACTACTTTCGCAACTTCTAATGCAAATTCTGGAGACTGATGACGGGAATCATAAGCTACAGCTACCCCGCGATTCATCGCTTCTTCTCCTTGTTCAACTATGTATTTTCCTAATCCTTCTGCCGCTTTACGGACAGTATAAATATTCATGCGATTAATACCAGGCCCTAGTTCGCCACGCATACCGCCAGTACCGAATTCCAAATGCTTATAAAAACTGTCCTCCAGCAACTTATCAGATGTTTGTAATTCTGTTAGTTGCGCTTTTAAGTTAGCTTCCAATCCTGCAAAACTTGTCCACTTTTCTACGATTTCTTTATAAACCATTGTCGCTGTTCTCCCACCTTTAAATTAATGTGACTATATATCATAACATTACCTAAAATATGTATATAAGTAAAGATTTTTTCAAAAGCCCTTTTATGGAACCCTTCTCTATAAATAGTTCTTAATACCTAGGCTGATAAGGGTTCCATAAAGATTTCTTAAGCAAATTATTTTTTTCTCCACATCTTTGCAAGTGGACCGCTTTCCCCATAGACTGGATCGGCAACAGGGAATAAAGCATTTTCTATCTCCTCCTGCGCACCTTCTAAGTCTTCCTTCACATCTTTCTTCACATTATAGGCTTCTCCATTTGGATAAGCACCGATGACTTCAAAATCCGGGGAAGCTGATAATCTTTTATGACCAGTTCCAGCTGGAAGCAACAAAATATCGCCACTCTTTACAATAAGCTTAGATCCCCCTCCCCCTCCTATTTGCAATAGAGCAGATCCTTTTTTAATTCCAAGGACTTCATGGGCATTGCTATGATAATGATGGTATGGAAAAACTCCATTAGTCCAACTATTTTTCCAATTATTATAATGAAAAACCTTTTCGATCTTTTCCTCCTTATTCTCCATTGCCTTTTTATAATGTAGAGCAGGGAGATAAGGATGGTTGGGTATATATCTATTTTGCTCGAAATAATACATTGTAATATCTGGATTCGCCATGGATGTACACCTCTTTATCTATTGATATTACTGTATACCCCTCTTCTTCTTAAAACATTCCTTCGTCTATTAGCTAAGAATGCCATTTGTTATTTTTGAATAATTACCTCTTTTCTTTTAATTCCGACTTTTGTTTTTTTACTATAAAGAAGGAAATTTCTGTCGATACAAATCGTTGGATATTAATTTTGCGAGATTCTACCGGAAAAGTTTATCAATTCCATCTCAAGCTAAAAAGTGTCGTCAAGAAAGGAGCATAAAATGAGAAAATCAATTAAGCATAAATTATTAGCAAGTTTTCTGATTGTTTCTATTTTATTTATGATTCTGTCCTATTATTCTTATAGAAGTACAAAGGAAACAGTAGAAACATATGATTATGTCATCGAAACAGTTACAGAACTACGCTCTATATCAGAACAAATCAAGACAAATGCCGCGAGACAAATTTCCTACTTGAGAGGATATTTTGTGTATGGTACGGATGATTTTAAGAACAGAGTAAATGGGGCAAGCAGTAATATCACTAAATTTGTTGACAGCGGGCTGGAAATTTCTACGGATAAAGAAATAGAACAGCGCTTAAGTGAAATAAATTCATTAAACGAAGAACTCATTCATAAATCAAATGCACTGATGAATAGCAGTACCCCTTCACAAACAGATTTAGATGAGGTTACAGCTTTATCGGACAACTTATCTGATCATGCTGAGACTTTAAATAATTGGCTGACAAATGATATGCTGAATCCAGAAATTGAAAATGCACAAACAGAATCTGAACAAAGGATGATGTTTGTTGTGATTTTTAGTGTAGTAGTTACCGCTATTTCATTAGCAATTGGGTTTATTCAATCTTCCTTAATTACCAAACCGATTCAAAAATTAAAAGTAAATATGCAGAAAGTTGCTAAAGGGAATTTACATACAAATACATTCTCTATTAAAGCAAAAGATGAAATTTACCAATTAAACGAAGCTTTTGAGCAAATGAAAAACAATTTATCGATCATGATTGCTAATATGACAGAAAGCGCTAATCTTGTAGCAGCATCCGCAGAACAATTGAATGCAAGTGCAGAGCAATCCAGCAATGCATCTGGTGCGATTGCCTCCTCCATTCAGTCGATTGCCGAGAGCAATGAGCATACAATTGCTAAAATCTCTGATAACACACATGCCCTAGATTCGATTCTTCATGGAGTAGAAGCGATTAAAGATCGTTCCTTGCAAGTGTCTGCCTTATCGCAAGCTGCCTTTAAAAGTGCTGAAAAAGGAACAAAACAAATCCATAATAATTTGACGCAAATGGAATTCATTTATGATTCTGTTCAGCGTTCCAATTCGATTATTGCTTCCTTAGCTGACCGGTCAAATGAAATTGGAAAAATGATTGAGTTAATAAGCAATATCGCTGATCAAACAAATCTATTAGCTTTAAATGCTGCTATTGAGGCTGCCAGAGCTGGAGAAAATGGCAAAGGATTTGCAGTCGTTGCCGATGAGGTTCGTAAATTAGCGGAGCAGTCACAAACTTCTGCCCAAGATATTTCTCAATCCTTGCAAGGAATTCAGCAGGATACCTCTGAAGCAGTTTCCATGTTAAATGAAACCTTAGATCGCGCGAAGACAGGGGTTAGTATTTCAACAAATACCGTTGAATCCTTCTCCACCATTGTAACAAACACGCAAAAAGTAGCTCCTGAAATAGAAGAAGTTGCGCAAACAGTTGCTACAATCACGACTCAGATTAAAGATGTAGTAGAGGGCGCTAATGAAATTGCCCTTCTGTCCAAAGAAAATGGGAGTGGTACCGAAGAAGTTGCCGCTTCTACAGAAGAACAAATGGCATCCATGGAAGAAATTAAAGCTTCCGCTGAATCCTTATCCGGTATGGCCGATGAATTAATGGATATTGTTTCTCAGTTTAATCAAAAAGAAGAAATTTAAATGATGATGGGAAGAGGAGTATAGAATAATCTGCTTGATTGTTCTATACTCTTTTTGGTGTGGGGAATTTAACTCTGATTGGGTTACCTTGATGCGTTTGGCTGATTTAACTTTATTTCGGCTGATTTATCCTTGCGTTTGGCTGATATAACTTTATTTCGGCTGATTTACCGGTGGGGTTGGCTGATATAACTTTATTTTGGCTGATTTACCCTTGCGTTTGGCTGATATAACTTTATTTCGGCTGATTTACCCTTGCGTTTGGCTTATTTAGCTTTATTTTGGCTCATATCTCAATACGATTGGCTCATATTTCTATGCAATTGACCTACAAAATTAATTTTTAAAGCATATACGTGCAAGAATCCACACTAATTTTTAAGAAAACTCCCTTTCCTCCTGTATTTTTCTTCGCAATACAGAATAAAGAAAATAAATACCGCTCAACACTATAAGGAAAAATAAAAGTAGAAATAAGTAATGAAACCCTAACATTACTGCCTCGAATTCCGAGCGCCTTGTATCATTCATCCAATCTGTTATCGTGCCATCTAGCCATGTATTCATAAAGGTAATCGCAAGTGCTGTTCCGATAACCATTCCTATATTTCGCAGTAAAGCAATCGTACTGCTCATCATTCCTAAAAATTGCAGGGGAACATATAGCATCATAATGCTGTAATTAGGAGAGGTTAAGATCCCCATGGAAAAACCTAATAAGCTAAGCAAACTGATTAGTATAGGTAAAGATGTCCCTGGTGATAAAAAGCTGAGGCCAAGCATCGTAATACCTAATAGTCCTAAACCGATCGCTACTACCTTTTCTCCGCCAAACCGGTCGGATAGAGATCCACTAATTGGACCTAGTACTGCAAGAAACAAAGGATAGCACATTAATAAAAGACCCGATTGATCTGCAGAGAACCCTAATACGCCCCGTAAATAAAACGGCAAAATAACAGTAGAAGCAAAAGCTGCACAATAGCTTACCATTAATATCAGTCCGCCTGCTTTAACGATTGGAGAAGAAAAAATCGACGGCTGTATAAATGGATGGTCTTCCTTTCTGCTATGGAAAAAAAAGAACAGAAAACAAGCAACACTAACACACGCTATTCCCAACAAATAAACCTTAAAAACTCCCTCTCCTATAGCGTTAAGTACAAAAACAAAGGAAACAATCCCTACTCCGAAATAAACACTTCCTTTGTAATCAAAACGAGAGTCTTGAAAACTTCTATCCATTGGAACAAATTTTTGTGCCAAAAAATAAGCACCGATGCTTATGGGCACAACAGCCCAAAATAGCATATGCCAAGAATAAGCGTCGATAAAGAATCCACCAACGGAAGGACCTAATAAAGCACCGATTCCAACAGACGTACTAATAATGCCAAGTGCCTTTCCACGATGTTTTTCAGAATAGGCATCTGTTACAATTGCCATATTAACTGCCTGTAACATGGCTGCTCCACTACCTTGGATAACTCTTGCAATAATTAACATGGGAATACTTGGCGAGAGAGCAGAGCCACATGCCCCTGCCGCAAAAATCAGATAGCCAACATTATGTACACGCTTCTTTCCAAATTGATCAGCTAGTTTCCCCATTAACGGTAAAAACAGCATGATCGAAAGAAGATAGCCATTGACAATCCATTGTGTGACAGATAGCTTTGCAGAAAAGTCAATTGATATATCTGTTAAGGCAATATTGACAAATCCAGCAGAAAAATGGGATAAAAAGGCACCTGTACAGACAGATAGCAACAGAAGGATGGATTGGTATTTTTTGTCCTCTGCTTTTGTCTCGCCCCCTACCTCCGTATAGCTCATCTTGTTTTTGGTCATTCGAATCATCCTTTAATGGTGTTTAAACTTTCTGAGTATATTTTAGGAGAGCGTCGATTAATCCTTTCTCTCCTATTGATTCTATTTTTACTTCTAATTACTTGCAAAAAATCAAACAAGATCACTATTCTTATGTTAATTCTCACTTGTAAATACTTATCCTTCACTCCCTACCAACACAGCAGGAATGGAAATCATTACTTCTTTACTAGTGGCAACTGTACCAAAAAACTGATTGATTGTTTGAAGGGTCATATCATGTGCTTCTCTTGAGAAGGCTGCTGTACAATCAGACAAGAAAATAACATCATAATCAAGCATAAATCCATCTCTTGCCGTTGATTCTACACAAATATTCGTACTAACCCCTGCCATTAAAAGTGTCTGGATCTTTAAAGCTCTAAGCACCGAATCCAATCTTGTATTGATGAATGCACTGTATCGATGTTTGATGACAATCACATCATCTTTATCTGGTTCTAATTGATAAAATTTTGCCCCCCAAGTATCCTTTCTGCAAAGATTTTTCTGATTTTTTCCTTTTAACCGCTTAATCCATGTTTCTGAATCGGTACTATCCTCATGAATCGTTTGGATATAAATGATTGGAACATTTATTTCTTTCATGGAAGTAATCATGTTTTTTAGATTAGGCATCATTTCTTCCACCATGGAAACATCCAAATCCTGTTGAGCCAAACTTCCTTCTTTATGACAATAATCATTTTGAACATCGACAATTAGTAAAGCAGTATGCTTTGGATTCCATTCCAGCTGATTCATCTGTTTCATCCTTTCGAGTTAAATTGTTTCTTTACTTTTACTGTATTCCTTGTGCATGCTCCTCAAAATAATTAATATTTATTTAGAAAGCTCCTCTACAAATTGCATGTCAATTAACTCATCGTAACGGTAGCCATTTGTATAAACGCCTGTCTTTTCCACTACATCCATTGGTTTCGCCAGTGCTTCTTCCGAAATAAATCCATCCTTACTCCAAAGGCTATCCTCATATGCACGATTGAGGGACGCCTGTAAGCTTTCTTCCGAAGTAGAAGGAAACTCCTGTTTTAAAATCTCCATCGCTAATTCATGATCCTCATCAATAAGCTTTAGTCCTTTCATAACAGCACTTACAAAGCTTTTTACCGTCTTCGGATCTTCTTCTATTGTTGACTTTTTGACGCTTAAAACTGAATATGGATAATCCCCCAGACTGGCAAAGCTGTAGAATGGTTCTGCCCAGACACCTTTATTTATTCCTTCTGTAATCTGCGGTTCCGCTCCATTTGCGATATCAGCCTGACCAGATTCTACTAAAGAGACGACAGCACTAGCATCTGCTGGTTCTTCTAGTTTGACATCTTTTTCAGGATCTAATCCTACATCCATTAATAACCATCGAGTTAAAAGGTTCGGACTCCCACCAAAGCGTCCTGCTGCAATTGTTTTCCCTTTTAAATAGGCTGCAAGGCTCTCCTTACTAGTATCTGTTATTGTTTGTTCTGTATCCGCCATTAAGTACACATTCGCCCGATTTACGACATTTACTACAGAAACAATCGGATCAGAGTTCCCTGTGTTGGCCATCTGATTTGATTCTGGACCACCGATATTTCCCCAAGCATCACCACTTACAACAGAAGTAACATGCGCGCCACCTGTCGCTGTAATTACTTCCACCTCTAGCCCTTCTTCTTCAAAAAAACCTTCTCGAATCGCTGCATATAAAGGCAAATAGCCGATTAAATGAACTGGCTCTGCAATAACAAGCTTCTTTGTTCCATTTTCAGACTCCTTTTCTCCGCTCGCGCCTTCTGATGAGGAACAGCCGCTTAAAACCAATAAAAGAAGCAATATATAAACTCCAACTTTAGAGTAAACACTTTTTTTCATTTGATTCTCTCCCCCACTTTGCATACTTTTTATATAAAATAGATAAGCTATCACTGTTACTCCCTTATTCTTTTTCCTCTTAATAAACGCTTTTCTAACCATACTGTGCCCACATACATGAACACAGATAAAATGGATAAAACAACAACTCCTACCCACACTAAATTGATATTCATAATTTGTCCTGCATACAAAATCATTCTGCCTATTCCTTGTCTAGAACTAATAAATTCACCTACGATTGTTCCTGCTAATGCTAAGGCAATATTAATTTTCAAACTGCTGACAATCCATGGCATGGCGGAAGGAATAACGACTTTCGTAAAAATATGATGCTTTTTGGCTCCTAAGGAAAAAAGCATCTTTTCTAAATCAGAATCAACACTTTTTACCCCACTATGTGCAGCAATAGCTGTGACAATAACGGTCATCATAAATGCCAGAACGACCTTTGAACTAAAACCAATTCCAAAGAGAATGACTAATACGGGAGCCAATGCTAATTTCGGAATAGCGTTAAATGCAATCAAATACGGCTCCGCTATTCTTGAGTAAAAATAGGACCACCAGAAGGATAAGCCTAGTAGAGCACCAAAACAGGTTCCTAAAAGAAAGCCTAAAATCGTTGCTCCGGAAGTATATAGAAGATCACTCCATAAAGTCCCTTCCGTAAAAGCAATAAGACCTGTTTCCCATATAATCGTCGGGCTGCTCCAATAATAAGAGTCGATTATTTTCCATTTGGCTAACAGTTCCCAGAAAACGAAGAAAAGAATCCCAATTAATACCTGCCCAATAATTGTTATTCGCTTCCTTCTTCTTTCCTTTAACTCTTCATCCTCAATAAGAAATGGAGATTCTCCTACCTCTTGTACGTTCAACTCGTGTGGCAATATAATTTGTTCAGGATTATCACGCATATTTATTCCTCCTATCAATATTTTTCTAAAACAGCTTCTTCCTTTAATAATGCAAATAAATGCTGTTTTAAATCTATAAATGCCGGCTGTAATAAAGTATTTTCATTTCGTGGCCTTGGCAAATGCACATCTACCTTTTCCTTAATTCGCCCGGGTCTTGGGGATAAAACATAGATTTCATCTGATAAATAAATTGCTTCATCAATGTCATGTGTTACAAAGAGAATCGTTTTCTTAAAATCTGTCCAAATTTCAAGCAGCCATGTTTGCATCAACAAGCGTGTCTGTGCATCTAAAGCACCGAATGGTTCATCAAGCAATATGATGTCTTGGTCATATAAAAGTGTTCGTAATAATGCCGCTCTTTGTCTCATCCCACCAGATAATTCATCTGGATAATGATACTCAAATCCCCCTAATCCATATTTTTGAAGAAGGGGCATTGCTCGGTCTGTAGCCTCTTTCTTACTCACTCCCTTGATTTCTAATCCTAATAGCACGTTTTGCAAAATAGTTCTCCAGGGTAGCAGCAAATCTTTTTGAAGCATATAGCCTACATTTCCATTTTTTCCGACGATATTCTTGCCATCGAGGAGCACTTCACCAGTAGTTGGTTTAATGATCCCCGCGATTATATTAAATAAAGTCGATTTTCCACAGCCACTCGGACCGATTAAGCTGGTAAACTTTCCTTCTTCAATTTTTAAATTGGCATCCTTTAATGCCACAACCTCTTTCCCTTCTTTTTTAAATATTTTATTCGTTTGACGAACCTCTAGTTTAAACATAGCGAACTCCCTTCTTTCCATAAAAAATAACGATCATTCCAAATAAAAAACCGCCAGAATTTACTGAGCGTGGAATCTCAGTCTAATTCTGACGGTTTTCCTGCTCTCTTTAAAAAGAGTTCATTTAACCAGCCAAATAGGATTCAATTTTCTTATCCAGCATAATAATTGTTCCGCTTATTTCTTTCATAGAATCATAATCCTTTAATATTAGCTGCACATTAAAGTGCAGTTTTTCCTCTAAATTCCGCAAGAGCAGTTCCTTGTATTTATCAATTAATAGACGATCAATGATCTCCGCTAGGTTATCACTTGAACTTTCTATAATTTCCAGTACAGGAATACGCTTATGCTTAGCAATAATGATAATTTTATTATCGATTAAACTAATTTGCTGTTCAGTTAGGCCAACTTTAAAAATCAATTGATTCACAAGATTGTTTTCCCTCATGATGCTTTGCTTCAATTCTCCTAGTGTTCTTGGTAGTTGATCAACTAAAATGATTATCACCCCCAATAGATATAGCAGAATGAATGAGCCATTCCTTTTCCTATCAAACGCTCACATCATACAAGCAAAACTTAATCTGATCGGAACAAAATATAGAATATTCTGTTTATTGGATAATATCATATCTTTGTACGACTTTCCTCTATTTTGTCAGAATTTCTTACTCTATTTTTCAAAAGAGATTATAAGACTTAAAAAGTTTTACAGGTCTAATTCTAGAGAAAGAAACTTATACTCTAGGTAGTCCTCCAAGCCATATTTTCCACCTTCGCGTCCAACTCCAGATTCCTTTACTCCGCCAAATGGAGCTTGTGCGGTAGTCGGTACTGGATCATTAATACCGATTATTCCGTATTCCAGTCTTTCGGACATTCTAAAGACACGGGATACATCCTTTGTATAAAAATATGCCGCTAATCCATACGAAGTATTATTTGCTAGGCGTAATGCTTCCTCTTCTGTGTCAAACTCAAAAATTGGTGCAACTGGTCCAAAAGTTTCTTCTGTAGCAATTTTCATGTCATGGGTTGCATGTAATAAAATGGTCGGTTCATAGAAATGTCCTTTTTCATAGACTTCGCCTGCTGGTTTTTTTCCTCCATAAACTACTCTTGCACCTTTTTTAATAGAATCAGAAATATGTTCCTCTGTTTTAGCTACCGCAGCTTCATTAATAAGTGGTCCAATCGTTACTTCTGGTTGTAAACCATTCCCAACGACTAATTTCTTCATTTTTGTTACCAGTATATCGGAAAAGCTTTCTGCAATCGATCTCTGGACATAAATACGATTTGTGCAAATACATGTCTGACCTGCATTACGAAATTTACTTGCAATAACACCTTCTGCGGCTTTTTCCAAATCAGCATCTTCGAAAATGATAAAGGGGGCATGTCCACCTAACTCCATCGATATTTTCTTCATGGTAGCTGCTGCTTTTGCTGCAAGTTCCTTCCCAACTTTTGTAGAGCCCGTAAAGGTTATTTTTCTTACTTCTTGTCTTTCCATCATCGCATCACCGATTGGAGCTGCTTCGCCATGGACTAAATTTAATACACCTTTTGGAAGCCCTACTTCATGAAAAATCTTCATTACTTCAATCGCTGTTAAAGGCGTCGATTCAGCAGGCTTTAAGATAACCGTACATCCAGCAGCAAGGGCTGGCGCAATTTTTCTAGCAAGCATGGCGATTGGAAAATTCCATGGAGTGATGGCACCTACTACACCAACTGGCTGTCTTAGCACAATGATTCGCTTTGTTTCAGAACTAGCGGGAATAGTATCACCATAAACCCGTTTTCCTTCTTCGGCGTACCATTCTAAGTAATCAGCAGCTAAGTTTACTTCCCCCTTCGCTTCTGCAATTGGTTTTCCCATTTCCGTCGTGATAATTGTTGCTAGATGATCGATTTTCTCCCGCAATTTATCTGATACTGTTTTTAAATAAAAAGCCCGATCTTTAGCTGTTCTCTTTGCCCATGAAGATAGAGCATTCTTTGCTGCATCGATTGCCAGATGCCCTTCTTCCTTTCCTCCTCTTGCTACTCGTTCAATTACTTCATTTGTAGCCGGATTATACACTGGATAGGTTTCTCCTGAGACTGAATGACACCATTCCCCATTAATATATTGCATTTCTATACTCCTTTCTCGGATGTTTTTTCTTATCATAACAAAGATTTCGGGTAATTCCACTTGATTAGCCTTCTCTCATATGAAAAAAAAGCCCGGCTCTTCTAAAGAATAGTCCCATAAAAAAGAAGCACCCTTTTTAAAAAAAGATGCTCCTTCTTTCTATTAATTTACATAAAAATATCCTATTACTCCTATAATGACAAGCACGATTAAAATTACGCCGTATTTTCGAAAAAACCTTACTCCTGGATTTGCGGTTTGCTCGCGAACCTCTTTTAGTAATTTTTTCAACGATTGTGAACGGATGCTTGTTAATTCTTTTTTCATTTCCTTCTTCTTCCAAATAGAATTTCGATCTGCTATTAAATAATCCTTTAAGGCATGGCTGAATCTTGGACTTGTCCCAAATTTTTTCAGTGACCATTCAATATAATCAAGCATTTCATCCTCTGAACCATATATAGCGATATAAGAAAATACTTGGCGATATTCAACCCCTTCCATTCCTCCTGGAAAGAGAAGCAGAAATCGTTCATATGGTTTAAAAAGGCCATTATCTTTCACAAGCTCCTGGGCCAAATCACTTGCTTTCGCTTTGATGGGATTACTTGCCATACGAAAAACATGCTGTGTTTGTTCAATTGGCAGATAAAAGTAAGTATACAGTAACTCCAGAACCTCAAACTTTTCTTTCTCCCAGCCCTTAATCTCAAAGCTACGTTCCTCTTTATCTAGTATAAATATTTCTCCAAAATTCTTTACATCTGCAAGATTCACTTTTTCGAGCTGCAATTGTACCAAAAGCTGTCCCTTTACATCAGGCAGCACCATTCGCTTATATGCCGGAAATGGAATGGATCTTTCAAAATAGGTAATCACTTCGAAAACGACAGAAATAGGATGACTACTTTTTTTGACTTCATATACGAGTCTGTTTTTCGTCAATTTTATAAAAATCGCATTATGTTCAAAGGAGGAATTTACATTCAATAATTTTTTTATATTGATTAAAACATTTGATAAAGAATGCTGAAAGCTGAATTTATCCTTTAAGTAATCTTCTATGATCTCAGCGTAAGAAAAAATATCACTCATATAAGATAATACTTGCTGATAAGTGTCTGGATACTTCTCCAAAATCCCCCATAAAGATTGACAGATGGCTTCGCCTTCATAGTATGCTAGACTTTTAACAATAAATTCAACAACATCTACATGCTCTACTGTCTTTTGAATCTCCAAAATCAACTTCAGATAGTCCTCAACAATCGAAACATCCTTCATTATTTGTTCTCTATGCAGCAATTGGGTAAAAATATTTACCAGTTCCGCTTTTTCCCGATGATTTTTTTGAAGAAACGTTAACAGCATTTGAAGAATTGCTACTTTATCATTATCATAAAAATAGTAATCTAGTTTTTCCATATAGAACAAAACAAACAAGTCATTGTACGTTTGAATAGTCAGTTTCCTTTGCATGTCCAATCCTTGTAAAGCTCGTTCACAGTATACGAAAAACTCGTCTAGCTCTGTGGCAGTTTCGAGTGCTTCATAGGCGAAATGAAGATAATCATGCTCTTCCTCGTTGAACGTGAAACCACTACTTTTTTGCTGGCTTAAGTCAAAAGTAAATTGATTCTCTACCGCTTTATTTCGAAGGCGAATCGATCCTTGTTCAACAAACATAACATGAATATTTTCTATAATCTCCGGTTCGTTATGAAAAGTGGTTGCTCCAAACAATCTTCTTGTTTCATAAGGCATATAGATAAATAGTAATTCCAATAGCCACATGGCATATTTGTGCTGCATATGATGTGGGGCTTGAAACGATATATACACTCTTTTCTTTTCAGCAACTGCAGTAATACATGCAAACAAGAGCTCCTTAAATTTCTTTTCATCCAACTGTAAAACATGAAATAATTCTTGCTTTTTAGCAAATATATTTTCTTTCGTATAAGCCACATGTTCTATTTCTTCTAGTTCATCGTTTAGATTTTCCACATCCTCCAGCCCATAAAAATGTTCAATATGGAAGAGTTGGGAAGCCTGTTGTATCCATTCTTCTTTTCTACTCGCAGGAATAATATAATTATGTACCAAAAGACGGTTCTTTTGTTTCGAGCTTTCCGCAGGGGAAAAATTGGATTTTCCTATCACTAATTCACCTGTCTCAGGCTGTATAAATGTAAAGAGCGGCGGATAGGCATCCATTTCCTTTTCGCCATTTTTCTTTAACTCACTTGGCATATGATAGGTACTGATGGGATTTAGATATTTTTTTACGAAGCTTTCATCAACGTTTGGAGAAACGGCTATAGTATCAGACCCCTCACCGGTAAGAAAAAGGCCTTTACTATCCCTAGTCACTATTTGCTGCTGTATCAGGCTTTTTCCCAATATCCTCTCTCCCTTCTTCTTCCTAATAGGCTTTACTGAAAATTTTATCTGAAATCTAAAAATTCGTATAGGGAAAACCTTAAATGGTTTTAAATAAAATCTATATTTATCACTATATTTACTATTTTATTATATAAAAAGAAACCTCTATTAGTGTTTTTCACTAAATAAAAAAAACAGCTAATACCTGTATTATACAGGCATGCTGTTTTTTTAAAAACCAACTTTACAACACTTTTCAAAGAAATATGGAAATTCTTTTCTTCATCTCCCTAATTCCCCGAAATATCCCATACCCCAAAACAGTCCCAAATGTATTTAAAATCAAATCATCTATGTCACTCCATCTATTTTCCATAAACCAATGAATAATTTCGATGGAGCAAGAAAGACCTGCACCCGTTAATAATACGGAAAGAAAAGAACTTCTTTTCGGAAAGGTTAACGGGTAGAGTAATCCAAATGGAATAAACATAGCGATATTTCCAATATTATTTACAATAGAGGAAAATATACTACCAGCTAGGAAAATCTCCTTTATCATCAAAAATGGAGTAAAGTTATGGCCACCTTTGGCGATACCTGTTCCTAAATACATATTGGGGAACATCGTTAAATAAACAATCGCTAATAAAGAAGTGATAAATAAACCATCGATAACTAATTGCCTTCTACTCATAGAACATCCTATATTTGTTTTTTTTAATTAGATTATCCATTTTTCTGGTGTTTTATTCTAGTGTTTTATTTTTTGTGGGAGAATGTTGGTTCTTTTCTGTTTCCATTTCATTTGTCGTTTCCCTGGTTGGGGGCTTAGAGACGCGCTCTCTGTTCCCTTTTCCTCTGCGATTTCCTGCTCGCGGGCTTAGAGACGCGCTCTCTGTTCCCT
>NZ_DALZDK010000031.1:46159-67058 GCF_031978665.1 Niallia sp.
ACGCGCTCTCTGTTACCTTTTCCTCTGCGATTTTCTGCTCGCGGGCTTAGAGACGCGCTCTCTGTTACCATTACTAACATCTATAATTCTTTCAAAACTATTCAAAGTAACTCCAACGATTCGCCCCTGCTATCTTATACTGAGTTTCTAATATTCTTCGAATTCTTTTTTTTGAATGAATGATTCTACACCAATCATATAGTAGAGATGTTGTTATTTTTTCACTTGGAAAAAGTAACTTAAGTTCTTCCACATTGCGTAATACCACTGTTTCGACTGATTCTTGATACCCGCATTTTTCGCATACCACATTCATTCCTGCTTCTATTACTTCGAATGAATTACATGCCTTGCAGTAAATACCTTTCTTTAATTCTTTATATTCATATGGTGGTAATTTTGAAAAAGGGGATTTGGTGATATGCAAGGCTGTTAATTTTTCAGCCAGTTGCTTCTGATACTTATTTAGCTTTGAGGAATGAGGATTTATTCTTTTTAAATATTGCTGGATTTGTGTTGGAAAAATAAATGGTAAAGATAGAGGTGCTTGATAGAGGGTAAACTCAGGATTAATAAAGACAACAGAGGACGTGATTGTTTTATTTTCCCATCCATGTTTTTGCAGTAATTGTTGAAATAGTGTTTCATTTCTTCTTATTTGATTGATTGGATTACTGATTTCTTTATGATTGATCGTATAGATGCGATCGTTTTGATAGTAATAATCTCCTTCATAATTCTTTATTTCAAATAGATGAATTTCTTCTGTTGTGATAATAGTGGAGTCAATCTGAAAAGTGCTATTATTCGTTTGAAGTAATAAATCATTGATGATATAACAGTCCACTAAAAGATTTTCCGTTATTCTATCAAACGCTCGTTCTCCTTCCATTCCTTTTAGTAGATTAACTAAATACTGCTTCTCATTTGAACTAAGTTCCAACCGTAGACTCAATGATTGTAAAACGAGGATTTCTGTTGAGGCAGTCCGAGGTTTATAGAGCATACTTATTTGTTTCATCCTTTCTATCATTTATAGAGGCTATTCCATAGGAACAGCCTCATCTATTTTTTATTCAACAGCAACAATGATTCTTCCTGTAATTCCGCCTTTTAAAATGGTAGGTAGCTCTTCAGGCAGCTGCTGTAAAGAAACTTCTTTGTGTATAAAAGAAGTAAGGTCTTCTGGCTTTAGATCGGTTGCAATTCTTTCCCATAGCTTTTGTCTAATTTCCATTGGACAATAAACAGAGTCGATTCCAAGAAGGTTCACTCCTCGTAGGATAAATGGAAATACACTTGTCGGTACTGCTCCTCCACCTGTCAATCCACTTACTGCGACAGAGCCACCGTATGTTATTTTACTAATAATTGCAGCCAATGATTCCCCACCGACAGGATCAACTGCTCCTGCCCATAATTGCTTGTCCAATGCCTTTACCTTGCCGTTATACACTTCATCTCTTCCGATGACACTTGATGCTCCGATGCTTGTTAAATAGTCCGCGGCCTCTTTCTTTCCAGAACTTGCAACGACGTCAAAACCTAATTTAGAAAGCATCGCTACACCGAAGCTGCCTACACCACCAGTAGCACCTGTAACCAATACTGGACCATTCTCTTTCTTCACGCCATTATCCTGTAAACGTTGTATAGAAAGAGCCGCCGTAAAGCCTGCTGTCCCAATAATCATCGCTTCTTTCAGACTTAATCCTGCTGGTAGCGGAACAATCCACTCTGCCGGTACACGTGCATATTCACTATATCCTCCAGAATGAGATACACCAATTTCATAGCTAGTAGCAATGACAGGATCCCCTTCTTTAAAACGGCTATCTTCTGATGAAACCACAATACCTGCCAAATCAATACCTGGAATATGTGGAAAGGAGCGCACAATTTTTCCATCCGGCGTACTAGCAAGTCCATCTTTGTAATTTACTCCAGAATAATGAACTTTTATCACTACCTCACCAGACGATAAATCTTCTAAAACTACACGCTTTGTTTCTACTGTAAAATTTCCATCTTTATTATCAACGACTACTGCTCGAAAATCTTTTTCCATTATTATGTCACCTCGTACTCATAGTACCAATTAAAAAATAGTAGGTCAAAGCAAAGAAATTACCCTATTATTATAGTGATAACACAGAATTCTCTAACATCATGAAATTAATTTATGCTCGTAATCGGGTAAAGCTTTTGATAAAATGCAATTGCAAAATCAAAAAAGTACATAAGATCAAATCGCTCTGAGGAGAAACCTGTTCGATCATATGTTTTTCCATGGAGACGATATACCATATCAGCTGAGTCTATAAATGGCACCTTTTCATTATGAGTAATAATAATTATTTTTGCTTTACTCTTTTGAATGGATTGAACTAACTCCTTATTTCCTTCTATAAACCTTCCAGAAGGACTTGTAATAATAGCAACAGATTGTTCGTCTAATTCTGCTATTTCCTCCATTTGCTCTTGTATATCTGAAAAAGCATGAACAAATTTTCCATACTTTACTAAGCGATACTGAAAGTCTTGAGCCATTGCTTGTGATAATTGGGTTCCAAAAAAGGAAACCTTCTTAGAATGATGGATAATGTCTAAAATTTTTCTCACATTCGCAAAATCCATACCTTTTTCCATCGTCTCAAGCCATTCTACCATTTTTTGATAAAATTGCTTTTGAAGCTCTGCACCAACTTCATTCCCTTGTAATCCCTGATCAATATATTCATCCACTGAATTTTCTAGCCTGTCATTTTTAGCAATATCTTTAAATTCTTGAAAAGAGGCGTAGCCAATTTTCTTACAGAATCTCGTAATGGCGGCAGGAGATGTGTAGCAGGATTCTGCCAAAATGCTGATATTCATATTAGCAATACGATGTACATCCTTTAATAGAGCTAGTGCAATGAAATAATTTGTATCTTTTGTTTTGGAATTATTTATAAAATCTAATAAACGAAAAATAATATCTTTCAATGTGTACCACCATAATTCATCTTATTTATTTATCTTTACTTAAAAAAGCTAATCTCCTTAAGCTTAATCAAGAATCGATCCATTCTTTTTCTAAATAGATTTCTTTCATCTTCTCTCAGTTTTAAGCCTGTTACCTGTGCAATTTTATCTAGTACTTCCTCTACAGTTAAATCATCTGTAAATATATGTTCTTTAAATAAAGGTCTTTTTAGTTGCTTTAATCTAGCTTCTGCTTGCTTATATGCCCAGGAATCTTCACCTTCTAATCTGCTACGTAACCGTTTTTTAATCGTAGTTTTTGATGCCATAAGTGTAACATGCTTAACAATAATTTGATCATTCTGTAATCGAGAAATAATATCATGAAAGTATTCTTCATTCGTAATTGTCATCGGTACTACAATGATTCCATCATAATGGATGGCAATTTGTTTTAATAATAAATAGTTTGTCTCTCTCCAAATAGGAAAATCTTGAAAATCATCCTTTTGTAAAGACATCGGAATATTTTTCATTAACACATATCCAAATCTTTCTGGATCAAAAACAAATGCTTTATCTACTCTTTTCTCTAACTCATAGGCTGTAGTAGTTTTCCCTGATCCAAATGTTCCATTAATCCAAATAATCATAGGATTCCCCCAAAAAGATTATACTTCTCTTTACTATAACAAATTTATAAAGCATTCTTTTCATTACTTGATTCTAAACGTTTGATTTTTTTGAAAAAAACACCTACTTTTCGTTTCCCGAAAGTTGTATAATTTTTAGAATAATAGAATTTATTCATTTTAGATAACTGTAAGGAGGAAAATATAATGCAAATCCAGCCAGAGGATATCGTCAGAAGTGGCCCTAATCAATATATTTGCAAAGAAGGAATTCTAAAGGATTTAGATAGTTTACTGTCCCCTTTTCAATCTCCTACAATCATAACAGGCTATAAGTCTTTTCAAGCTTTTTCTCAGTATATCGATTCCATTCCTACCGACTGGCAAATTATTCAGCATGCAGGCTATAGTTCCCAACAAGCAGTAGATCAAATTTCCCAATCCTGTACAGCTGCTGATGTAATCATCGGAATTGGTGGTGGCATTATTTTAGATACGGCTAAAGCTATCGCAGATAAATTGAAAATGGAGGTTATTTTAATTCCAACCGTTGCTGGAACCTGTGCGGCAAGTACTCCATTAAGCGTGATTTATTCGCCAGAAGGTGTATTTGAAAGAGTAGCCTATCATCGTCGCTCCAGCTATTTAACATTAGTTGATCCGTCCTTTTTAATTCATGCACCGATTGATTATTTAAAAAGTGGCATTGGCGATACATTAACAAAGTGGTATGAAGCAGAAGCGATTATTCGCAATGCGAATGATGATCGATCACAATCTTTATTTGTACAAGCAGCATTAAACCAGTCTGTTTTCATACGCGATATATTGCTAAATGAAAGCATTGAAGCAGTACAAAACAGTGAAGCAGGTATTGTTACACCAAGCTTTACAAAAACGATTGAAGCAGTCATCACCTTAGCTGGCACAGTAGGTGGTTTTGGTGGGCGCTATGGCAGAATGTCTGGCTCACATGCCATTCATAACGGCCTAAGCTTTATCGAAGAAACACATACGATTCTTCATGGTCAAAAGGTTGCATACGGCATTTTAGTACAGCTTGCCTTAGAAAATCGTATAGATGAAATCGTAGCATTATTGTCCTATTATCAGCAGCTTGATTTTCCTACCAATTTAGCTGATTTAAATATTGTCGACAATCAAACAGAAGCTCTGCAAAAGATTGCTGTGCATGCTGTTAATCCCAAGGAATCTCTTCAGCTAATGGGAACGTATTCTGCGGATGAAGTCATTGCGGCAATGAATATACTTGAAAGTCTCACTAGTATGAAACAAGTGTAAAACTTGTAAAGGAGATGAATCTAACACCGCATTAAAGCGATGTTGATCCATCTCCTTTTAACTCTTTCAAAACAGCCATTACATCTAATTCTCCAAGCCCATTTTCAAGTGCAGACTGATAAGTTTTATTTGCAGATGCTCCAATTTCCTGCAATTTTACCGTTTCACTTGCTAACCGTAAATCTTTTGCCATATGCTTCAAGGCAAACGCTGCTGGAAATTCATTATTTAAAATAGACGATGTTTTCATTTTGGATATAGCTGTTCCAACCGCACTTTCGTTAATAATGGTTAACATGTCCTCTTGTTTAATTCCTTGTTTTTCCGCAAAAAGGACGGATTCAGCAATTCCTTGTACAGTGATTCCTAATAAAAGGTTAATCGCTAGCTTAGCATTGCTGCCAGCTCCAGAATTACCGAGATAAATAGATAGCTTGCTCATTGGTTCAAATACAGATTTCACCTGTTCATACACGTCTTCATCTCCGCCAACTAAAACGAGTAATTTTCCTTCCTTTGCTGGCTGAACACTTCCTGAAACAGGAGCATCAAGATATTTCACGCCATTTTCTAACGCAGTGTTGTATATTAATTGAGACGTTTGTGGGGAAACAGTACTCATATCAATAAATATTTTTCCTGCTTCTGCATGTGATAAAATTCCGTTTTCAAGATAAACACTTTTCACGGCATTATCATCAGATACCATTGTAAAGATTAGGTCACTTTTCTCTACTAATTCTGTTAATGATTGGGCCCTTTTTCCACCAAGCTCAATCAGTTCTTCCCCTTTATTAGGAGTGCGATTATAAAACGTTAATTCATAGCCAGCCTTCACTAAATTTATGGCCATTGGAACACCCATATTTCCTAATCCTATCCAACCTATTTTCATGCACACATCCCGTCCTTTCCATCCAATATTCATACACATTTTACCATAATGCATATAATAATACGTATCGAAAGGACATCTCCTATGATAAAAAAGCCTATTTTTTTAATAGGCTCCATTCTCTTTAAGTCTTCTCTATTCTACTACCAGTCCTTTATAATCTTCTAAATAAAACATTATTCTCTAGATGAATATGATCAAATGTTAAGCTTTCCAACTCTTCTAATTTTAAATACGTTAACCGATACGTATTACATGCATCCATAGGCAGTTCATAATCATTCGTCGCTTGACGAATTTTCTTCAGTATGTCGCCTGCTCCTTCATGCTCTTTTTCTAAAATATTTATTTCTGCTCTCGCTTCTTCAAGAGTTTCTAGTGAATTATTCAAGTCATATTCCATAACCTTTGGAAAAATTCGTTGTTCTTCTCCAAGCAAATGTTGTTCTAATTCATCTTTTAATAAGAAAAATTGGGTATATACTTCTTTCAAATGAGAGTCTCTTTCCCCATGCACACGGTATACTTTACTCACAAATGCAGATAATTCTTCTAGTAAATCCCTTGTTTTTGCATGATAATGATGAATGATATGGTTCACTAAATCTGTTAGCGGCATAGTCATCCAGTCAATTTCTTCCGTTGTCTGCATTTGCTCATACATAATATTGAGAACTTTTATTAAATCCTTATCCTCCAATTGTTGTGATTTAATTACTTCACCAATTGGACGATTTCCTCCACAGCAAAAATCAATTTTATATTCTTTAAATAGCTTACTGGCAGCTGGAAATTGAATAATAATATCACCTGTTTTTGTATCCTCTGTAAAAACAGAATTCATTTTGAACACTCTCCTTTAGTAGAATAGCTTTAGTATAGGAGAAAAAATGGATGTAAAATAGGATTGAAATCACAAATCAATCCTTGTTATAATTTAATCAGATATCCATGCTATTAAATGTGAAAAAATACACAAACTTTATTGAGGTGTTTATATGCTACGACTTGAAACAGATCCATGTCCAAAGCGTGTGCCAATTTTCCATTCCTTATCTGAAATTGAAATTCAAAAAATAACTTCCTTTGTATACCATAAGCTATATAAAAAAGGAGAAGTAATTATCGAGGAAGGGGAAAAATCAACATCCCTTTTTATTATTCATAGTGGAAAAATAAAACTATCCAAATTAACAATTCATGGAAAGGAACAAATTGTCCATCTGTTAACCGCAGGAGATTTCTTCGGAGAACAAAATCTCTTTCATGAAGATACGGTCATGAACATAAGCGCCTATGCATTAGAAGATACAAAGATATGTTTATTAAAGAAACAGGATTTTGATCAAATTATGGCAAATAATCCAGGCATCTCTATCAAACTCTTAAAAACAATTACAAAGCGCTTATCCCATACAGAGGATTTAGCGAGAACGTTAGCAACGAAGGACCCGGAAGTTAGAATCGCCGATATGCTACTAGAATTTTGTGAGATATTTGGAACAGAAAAACAAAATACTATTCTTATTAATCTTCCGATTACAAGAGAAGAAATCTCTAGCTATGTAGGTCTTACAAGAGAAACAATTAGCCGCAAACTTGCAAAGTTTGTGGATAAAGGAATTCTATCGTTAATCGGAAACAAGCAAATTCTTATCAAAGATAAAGGGAAACTTCAATTAATGGGGGATACTATCCCTTATTGATCAGTTGTTTAATCAATCGGCTTATAACCAGTAACTATTCCCTGCTTAGATCTCGTCTTTCATCCTACTAATTAGGTGGGGAACTTATTGCTAAAGAAATGCCAATAAAATTTATAGATAAAAGAGAGAGGAATCCACTTATTTTTTCGATAAAATGCAAAATAAAAACGCTTAGATAAATTATCCAAACGTTTTATTGTTTTAGAGTTAAGCTGTATGTCTCCCGCGCAATGTCCAAATTTGATGAGCCATCATTAATGATTTTAAAATTGTTAAGTAAGTCAATGTTATCCAACCACCCATTAAATAAGGACTAATTGATTGTTGAACTGCTTCACTAGTTAAATAACCGCGATAGTGGAAGCATACATACCCGATAATTAAAACGGCTATCGTTCCAAGCAACATTCCTTGGGCTAATTTACTGCGCGTTTTTCCTGACTCTGCAGCATATTGATTTGCCCACCCATCTTTCTTATTAGAAGACAGTTTTTGCAGCCATACTTGACTAAATGTCATTAAATTTACCCATAAATAAATTTCTGGAGCGATTAGTAGTGCTGCAAAAATGACATCTATTGTCCGGTGCATCGGAGTTTTGATGGCAAGTATGGTATTAAGGATAGATGCTAATACAATCGGAGTTAGCCAAATCCAGGACCAATAAAATTGATCTGTCGCTAGTGCTACACTCAATAAAACAACAAAGAGTACCCGTATTACTAAATCTGATAATGACTTCAGCTGGTTTCGCCAAATTTTCCCCTTATGCCTTGTTTGAATGCTTAAATCTTTATTTGTGAGCAATTCAACTGTCCCTGAATTCCACTTATTTCGTTGTTCTCTAAAGGTATGATAAGAACGCATT
This sequence comes from Niallia sp., assembly GCF_031978665.1. Classification (NCBI taxonomy): domain Bacteria; kingdom Bacillati; phylum Bacillota; class Bacilli; order Caryophanales; family Bacillaceae; genus Niallia; species Niallia sp. Next base: position 54,530 of record NZ_DALZDK010000031.1, read on the forward strand.
GCATCTACAAAGCAGCGTCCCTTTGGACTAATAAGCGTTTTCCACCCAGATTTCTGCAATTGCCAAGTAAGCAGCATATCTTCTACATCACTATCATTTTGCCATGGTCCATCCAATTTATTATGGTTTACTACTTCTTGCAATGCTTCTGGTCGAAATAATGTTGCTTGGCCTCCAAGCACATAGGTACTACCACCATGATATTGCAGATCTAACAGCCAGCTTGCCATATCTTGTTTTTGCTGATGTGTCCACCATCTACTAATTGGTCCACCATACTCACCACTTGCTATCTTTTCTTCATAATAGACATCATGTTTGCTTAATAAGCTCTTCTTTTTCGGCATACGCATTGTATACTTAGCCATTACTCCACCAATGTTACGGCCACTCATCAACCCTTCCCAAAGATATTTTAAACAGTTAGGAGCTAAACGACTGTCCGCATCCATCCCAAGAATCGCTTTAATACTTTGTTTATATAATTCTTGTGATTCCGTTAACTGTATATGATAGAAATCCATAATATCTCCATATAATAATTTCCATCCACTATTTAAAGCGCCAACCTTACGAAGTTTATTTCCTTCTGTAACAATTACTTTTAGATTTAAGCCAAATTCTTCCCCTGCCTTTATTGCTTTTTCCTCGGTACGATCCGTGCAATTATCTGCGATTACATACACATCTAATTCAACGCCTTTTGGAAGCAATTGATCATTTAGCCCAGCTAAACAATCTCTTATCGACTTTTCTTCGTTATGAGCAGGAATTAATGCTACAATTCTTGGTTTCATATACGATTTTTTCACACCAGGCATGCTAAAAAAAGATATACTTCCTTTTTCCTCTTCCACTACTAATGTCAATGAATCCACCAACTTTCATTTTCTTCATAATGCCATGTTAGACTTCATCAAGTTTTCTTACAAATAAAACGTTCTTAAAAGAGAACGAATTGACAAAAGAGAAAAATATTAAGTCTTTAATTATATTCAACAGATTCGTTCTTATTTAAGAACATTTTATCATTATAGTTGCCCAGAGTCAATTAATCCTTTTCAATTTTCTAACTATTCTCGTTTCTTTTATAGAACAAACTGCTTTCTAGTTACGAGGAAAACACTTCAAAATAATAACATTCACCTATCCTGCATATCTCCCGCTTATTGAAGCCTTCTTTTATTTCCAAAAATAGAAGCTAGCCCAATATTTAGCCAGCCTCCATTAAAACTTTCAATATTTCAATTCTCCTCGATCTTCTTTTAACATTAATTACTTCCCCAAACTTAATACCGTTTCTAACAAAACATTTACTCCCTTCTCACAATCCTCCCATGGGGTGAGTTCCTCCTCACAGTGACTTTTCCCATTGATACTTGGTACAAAAATCATGGCCGTAGGGACAATGCTTGCCATAAATTGTGCATCATGTCCTGCTCCGCTCGCCATTGTCTTATAGGAGTAGCCTAAGGATTTTACCGATTTCTCTATATGATCTAATATCGTTTCATCAAACCAGACGGTATTTCTATCCCATAGCTTTATCGCTGCCATGCTACAGCCTTCTAGCTCAACAGTAGTATCTAAAGCATGAATTACACTTTCCACCTGTTTTATAATAAGTGGATCCTTATGTCGTGCCTCTAATGTAAAAACCACTTTGTTTGGGATGACAGTATGAATATTAGGATAAGTATTCATTCTGCCTATTGTAAAAACTAATTCATGATCCAATCCTCCAAGCTTCTTTCGAATTGCTGCTATCACATTATTAGCGGAAAAAAGGGCATCCGTTCTCATAGACATAGGTGTCGTGCCAGCATGATTCGATTCGCCACTTACCGTTATTTCATAACAAACCATTCCAACAACGCATTCGACAATGCCAATCGTTACATTCTCTGCTTCTAGAACAGGACCTTGCTCAATATGCATTTCCAGTAATGCTGTAGCTTCTTTTAGACGATTGCCACTATCCCCATCATAGCCGACCGATTTTAATGCCTGTTCAAAAGTAATTCCATTTTCATCCTTTTTTTGCAGCATTAATTCTTTTTCAAACTTTCCCGTGATAACCCCAGAAGCCATCATTGAGGGTTCAAACCTTGCCCCTTCCTCATTTGTGAAATTAACAAGCATTAAAGGAATCGTTGGTTTGATATTATTGTCTACAATCGTTCCAATTACCTCAAGACCTGCAGCAACTCCAAAGACTCCATCAAATCGACCACCCTTTTTAACAGAATCTAAATGAGATCCCATTACAATCGGCGGTTTCTCCATTTCCCCTTCTAAGAGTGCATACATATTTCCCATATCATCAATCTTTACACTCATCCCTAGTTCTTCACAGCAGCTTCGAAAAAAATTTCTGGCATCCTGATCTTCTTTTGACAAAGCAAGTCGTGTGACTCCATTATTTTCTGTACGTCCAAAGTCAGCAAATTTTTCTAATGAAGCTTTTAAACGTTCTCCATTCACTAATAGCTTTTGTCCCTCCACTATTTATCCACTCCTTTTTAACTATTTGAAGAATGCTGCATTTTTAATTGTTCTAGTAACAGAACGGAAAAATATTTTCTCCCATCAGCAGTATGGATTCGTAGCATTTGTTTCTCTATTAGACTATTACTCCTATCAAGTTTTTCTAATTGAATAATTGCACCATTTAAGTCTTCTGTTATATTTTTTATTCGATACCCGTCCGATATAAAATAATCTATTTGATCACGCTCATGTAGGAATTGCTGATAGTCGGACATCTAATTCCTCCTTTTTAAACTAAACTCTTTCCACAATCGCATCATCTAGCTTTGAAACTTCCTCTTCTGCTGCATCAATATACCAATCATGACTTACTGTAATTCCTAAATATTTTTCATCACTCGGATCCTCTATTTCTGCTTGTGGATATTTTTTAAACCACCAATATTTTGCTAAGACATAATAAAGTCCTGATCCTACAACAAAACCAACAATAGAAGAATAAGAAGAAAGAAGGTTTGCAATCACTCCACCGACAATCCAAGCAATGAACCCTGCCAGATTTATTCCTTTCATATAACGGAATTGGCCATTTGGTTCATATAAATCGATGACATTTACCCTTCTTTTTCTTAAAAGATAGTAATCTGCAAATAAAATTCCAACAATCGAGGTTAAAATTCCACCGATGACAAGCAAGGCACTATTTAAAACTTCAAACAAGCTCCATGGCTGTGCAATTACACCTATAATTCCCGCAATTACTACGCCAACCCAAAACGGCATCTTCGGTCCACCAACATTTGAAAAAATAGTAGCTGCTGGTATAACATTAGCCGATGTATTTGTAGACCATTGAGCAAGAACAATCATTAACAATAAGATTCCTAATGCAAAACCACTTGCTGCTTCTTGCAATGCGACTACTGGATCCGCGTTTGAAACAGCCATATACGAAACTGCGCCAATGATAATCATAAACGTATTTACAATCGGCATGACCACAATGCTTCCTAGTAGCTGTGTTCTATTTCTTTTAAACCAATTTCTCTCTTCCTTTGGTGCTTTAAAAAATCGAGAAAGAGAAGGCATATCGGCAGCTAGTGTTGCCCAAAAACCCATATTGCTCATAACAATTACCATAAATGCTGTAAAAGCAGCTCCCCCTGTTACAGGACTTTCCACCCAAGTCCATATATCCTTTCCATTTGCAATAGCTTTATCAGACAAAGCTACATACATCCAGCAGGAAATTAGAATAATAATAGGTGCTGCCAAATCAGCAAATCGTTCAATCGATTTTATGCCCAATGAAGTATTTAATAATTGCAAACCAGCAAAAAGAAAGAAGCATAAAAGCCAATTGTTAAAACCAAATAATAAATTTAAAATGGCGTTAATGGCAGTCGAACCAAAATACGTATTTATCCCAAACCAACAGGCCGCTGTAACTCCCCTTACAATAGAAGGAATGTGTGTACCAATTGTTCCAAATGGTGCCCTCATATAAACAGGGAAAGATAATCCATGCTCTACTCCTATATCGCCAATAATGGTCATTAATATCCCAATTGCTACCGAACCGAGGAGCGTTGCTAGAATGACTAAACCTAAAGGAAGGTTTACAATCCCTCCCCCGCCGATTGCAAATGCCGCAAGCACAATCGCCATCCCTACCCAAATAACAGCAAAGCCAAATGGTCCAATATTTCGTTTCTCATGACTAATCGGCAATAAATCAGGAGATTTTAAATAATTACTTTTTTGAGACATATAAGCACCTTCCTTTTTTATTCAGAATATTAAGACTTCTAAAATCGTACATTATTTCGTTGTTAGCGATTTACTTTTCAACGCTATTTCTTCTCCATACTTTGCACGTTTTAAATATTGACCATTTCCTGCTTTCCCTACAAATACTTTATCCTTTATTACAAATTCTCCTTTGGATAGTACGGTGATTGGTTCTCCTATTATCTCCATTCCTTCAAATGGATTATAATCCACTGCCATATGATGTGTTTCAGCAGAGATTGTTCTTTCTACTTCTGGATCAAACAAGACGATATCAGCATCTGTGCCAATCGCAATCGTTCCTTTTTTCGGATATAATCCAAATAGCTTTGCAGCACGAGTAGAAGTTATCTCTACAAATTGATTTAGGCTGATTCTCCCCTTTTTAACTCCCTCTGAAAATAAGATACTCATTCTATCTTCGATAATTGGTCCACCATTCGGAATCTTTGAAAAATCACCTTTTCCTAAATCCTTTTGCCCTTTAAAATCAAACGAGCATTGATCCGATCCTAACGTTTGCAGCTGACCTGTTTTTAATGCATTCCATAGTACTTCTTGATTCCACGCTTCTCTTAATGGAGGAGACCAGACATACTTTGCTCCTTCAAAGTTAGGCTTTTCCAAATAGGATTGGTCTAGCACTAAATATTGAGGGCATGTTTCTCCCCAAATATCTACACCTTTTTTTCTTGCTTCTTCTAATTGTTTAACTGCTTCCGCGCAAGAAACATGAACAACATAAAGCTGTGAGTTGGCTAGCTGTGTTAATGTTGCAGCTCTTCCTGTTGCTTCCCCCTCTGCCTCTGGTGGTCTTGTTAATGCATGGTAAATCGGATCCGTATTTCCTTCTGCCAAAGCTTTTTTTACCAAATAATCAATTACATCTCCATTTTCAGCATGAACCATGACTAATGCACCTAATTCCTTTGCTGCTACTAACGTTTTAAACAATGTCTCATCGTCGGCTTGAAATTGATTCTTGTAAGCCATAAAAACTTTTAAGGAGGTAATGCCTTCTTCCGTTATCATTTCTGGCAATTCTGCTAATACCTGATCTGTAACTTCTACTATTTGCAAATGAAATCCATAATCAATCACTGCTTTTTCATCAGCTTTGGCATGCCAAGTATCGACTGCGCTTTTTAAACTATTTCCTTTCATAGTCAAACAAAAATCAATGATGGAAGTCGTGCCTCCAAACGCAGCAGCCATTGTCCCTGTTTCAAAATCATCTTTTGTCATCGTACCGCCAAACGGCATATCTAAATGAGTGTGTGGGTCAATCCCTCCTGGTAAAACATACATTCCTTTTGCATCAATGATTTCTGCCTGAAGATCCGTTAAGTTCTCTGCAATTTGGGTTACTACTCCATTTTCGATTGCAATATCTGCATAGTACGTATCACTAGCAGTTACAACACAACCATTTTTTATTATTTTTTTCATTTTCATACCTCCAGTTAATTTTTTACTTTCTTACATAACCTTTTTAACTGTAGAAATTTACTTATTTCCTATCCCTAATACATTCGGAAATGCTCCAATTACTGCTTGACGTTCATTCCATGTCATAGCTGGCATTCCATTAGCCACCTCTATCATTTCAATTGCTCCATCAACTGGACAGACAATTGAACATAGATTGCAGCCTACACAATCCTCCTCCCTTACCTTTAAATAGCTTTTTCCATTACTATCCTTTAGCATATCAATGCATTGATGACTTGTATCTTCACAAGCGATATGACATTTATTACAATTGATGCAAACGTCCTTATTGATTTGGGCAACAATTTGATAATTTAAATCTAAGTCTCCCCAGTCCGAATATTTCGGTACTGATCTTCCTACTAACTCCATAACGGAAGAAATCTGTTTATCATCTAAGTAATTATTCAATCCATCAATCATATCTTCTACAATTCGGAAGCCATGGTGCATAGCAGCTGTACATATTTGAACATTTGTGGCTCCCATTAACATAAACTCTACGACATTTTGCCAATTGGAGATTCCGCCAATTCCTGAGATAGGAATATTAATTAGCGGATTTCTTGCACATTCTCCTACCATATGTAAAGCAATTGGTTTAACAGCTGGACCACAATAGCCGCCATGTGCTCCTTTTCCAGCAACATGAGGAATCGTATCCCATGTATCAATATCTACTCCAGCAAGACTATTAATCGTATTAATCATACTAATGGAATCGGCTCCTCCATTCACTGCTGCTTCTGCAGTGGCGGTGATATCCGTTATATTAGGGGTTAATTTTACGATGACAGGTGTTTGTGCTACTTCCTTTACCCAATAAGTCTGTTTTTCGACTAGTTCCGGTACTTGCCCAGATGCAGATCCCATTCCTCTTTCTGCCATCCCATGTGGACAACCAAAATTAAGCTCTAAGCCATCAACGCCTGCTGCCTCTGCCTTCTTAACAATTTCATGCCACTTTTCCTGCTTCGGTTCCACCATTAGGGATGCAACTATCGCATGGTTCGGAAATCTTTTCTTCGTTTCATATATTTCCTTTAAATTTAAATCTAACGGCCGATCGGTAATTAATTCGATATTATTAAATCCTGCAACTCTTTGTCCATTAAAGCTTACAGCTGCAAACCTAGAGGATACATTTAAAATCGGCTCTCCCAGTGTTTTCCATACAGCACCTCCCCATCCTGCCTCAAAGGCACGCTGCACTTGATAACCAGAATTCGTCGGTGGAGCAGAAGCTAGCCAAAAAGGATTTGGTGATTGAATACCTGCTAAATTAACACGTAAGTCTGCCATTCTATTCCTCCTTTATTATGCGGTTTCCATCTGGCTCGAAAGCAAAGATTGATGAATTCGATAGGCACTTTCCTTCCCTTGCTGTGCCGCTGATACAACCATGGCCTCGCCTTGCCCTTTTCCAAAAATAACATCACCACATGCAAATACCTTACTATTACTTGTTTGATACGTCGTAGAATGAATTTTTACAATTCCTTGATCATGCTCTACTCCGAATTGCTCGATTAATTCAATATATCTGGTTTGCCCAATGGCCTTAATTACAGCATCTACTTCCAAAATAAACTCTGAATTTCCTATTTCAATTGGTCTTTTTCGACCATTTTCATCTGGTTCTCCAAGCATCATTTTGACACATTCTAAGCCGATGACCTCTCCCTTTTCATTCCCAATTATTTTTTTCGGTGCAGTAAGCCATCTAAATTCAACGCCATCCTGTTTGGCAAACTCATACTCAAAATCATATGCAGCCATTTCTGTTTGTGTCCGACGATATACAATTTTGACATTTTCAGCTCCTAAACGGATGGAACAAGTAGCCGCATCTATTGCCGTGTTCCCAGCGCCAATAACAGCAATCTTTTTTCCAATTAAATTTGTCGATAATGGCTTTGTCTTTGTTTCTTTAACAAACTCAATCGCATCATATACGCCTGTTAATTCTTCCCCTGAAATCCCTATATTAGGTACATTCGCCATTCCAATAGCAAGCAAAACAGAGTCATAGTTTTCAAGAATCTCTTGTACGGAAACATCCTCACCGACTCTTGTATTCGTTCGGATATCAACTTCTAAATTTCTCACTTGTTCTACTTCCCAATAAGAAACTTCTTTTGGAAGACGGAAGGAGACAATCCCATATGTATTTAAACCTCCCGCATTACTTTCTGCTTCAAAAACCGTTACTCTATATCCAAGTAACGCGAGTTCTCTTGCTGCTGAAAGTCCTGCTGGCCCACCGCCGACAATCGCGATGCTCTTATTCCTTTGCGGAACATTACGTTTAAAAAGTACCTGTTCATTTTTCATTGCCCAATCAGTTGCATATCGCTGAAGATTTCCAATCATAATTGGTTTTGTCGAGTAATTCAGCACACATGCTCCCTCACACAATTCCTCTGTCGGACAAACTCTTGAGCAACTTGCCCCGACAGGATTTGCTGACATAATAGTCTTCGCAGATCCTTTCAAGTTTCCCGAAGCAATTTTTTTAATAAAGCTAGGAATGTCAATACCAGTCGGACAGGCAGTAATACAAGGCGCATCATAACAATATAGACAGCGATTTGCTTCTTCTAATGCCTCCTGGTTAGATAATGCTGCTTCTACTTCAGAAAAATTAGACAGTAACTGTTCGTAAGAAAGCATACCTTTAGATTTGCTCATAAACGACCTCCTTCGAATTGGTTATAGCGAATGAAAAAAAATACAATGCGCTTATGTTCGAACGAAATGATTCTTTTACCGATCACTTCCTCAAACTGTGCCGGTCATGCTAAAAATGCTGTGCTTAGTCGAAGTACTTTATTGTATTTAAATGAATGTTTAATAAGTATGTTAGTGAAGAAAAAAGTAGATTAGTTGGTATTAATGTAAAACGACGGAGAATTCAACGATGATGTTAGTTTTCATAACATTTATAGGATAAGATTTTCCTATTATAATCTGATAGCCATATTTAGTAAATGGTTTTTATGGAAAATTAATAATATTCCATAAAAATCACCACTAAATATGTTAGATTTCCTTTCATAATAAATTTATAGATATTTAGATTCTAAACCAATTGATTATTTTGAAGAACCTTCATTAAGACAGAAACAATAAAGTTTAGATCATCTTCCGTTGAAGATAATGGAGGACTAAGTGTCAGAATATTATTATATCCATCAACTGTGTCACCATTTTTCCCAATAATCAGTCCTGCCTTTTTGCATTCTGTAATAATCTTAGCAATGTATTTATGCGAAACAGGCGACTTTGTTTGCTTATCTTCGACTAGCTCTATCCCTAAAACAAGCCCCAATCCTCTTATATCTCCCACATTTGGATGACTACTTAAATTAAATTTAAATTGCTCAAAAAGATACTTTCCACTGTTAGCAGATTTTTCTACTAAATTTTCCTTTTCTAATATTTCAAGATTTTTTAATGCAACAGCACAAGAAGATGGATTTCCACCAAATGTATTGATATGGCGAAAATGGACATTTTCTTCTGTTCCTTTAAACTTCGCAAATATTTCTTTTTTTACTGCTGTTACAGATAATGGTAAATAAGCACTGGTTAACCCTTTAGCCATCGTTACGATATCAGGTTTGATATTAAAATGTTGGTGTCCAAATTTTTTACCCGTTCTTCCAAACCCACAAATCACTTCATCTATGATAAGTAGGATTCCATATTTTTTACATAGCTCTTGTACCTTTTCCATATAAGCTTGATGCGGAATTAATACTCCGCCTCCTGTTATCAATGGCTCCATTATAATCCCTGCAATCGTCTCTTTTTGTTCCCAGATTATTTTTTTCTCCAATTCCTCGATCAACATAGAATGAAATGCCTCTACTGACATATCTTCTGGTTTTCGATAGGAATCTGGAGGGGATACATGGAGAAACCCACTGGCAAGTGGTTCATATTTATATTTTCGCAGTGCCTGTCCTGTCGCCGACAAAGCTCCCATTGAACTCCCATGATAAGCACGATGTCTGGATATAAATTTATAGCGACCATGCTCTCCATTTTGCTGATGATACTGACGAACTAATTTAAAGGCAACCTCATTCGCATCCGAACCGCTATTTGAATAGAAAATCATGTATTCTCCTTCTAGCCATTCATTGATTTTCTCTGCAAGCTTTATAGCGGGAATATGACTCTGTGTTAACGGCATATAGCATAACTCTTTCATTTGCTCATAAGCCGCTTTAGCCAATTCCTCTCTTCCATATCCGATATTGACACACCATAGCCCAGACATTCCATCCAAATAACGATTACCATTATGATCAATAATCCAAGAGCCCTCTCCCTTTACCGCGATCATTGCAGGGCTTTCTTCAACATATGGAGAAATATGATGCCAAACATTGCCTTGATCTTTTTCGATTAATGAATCTGTCTTTATTTTTTCCATGGAACCAGCTCCTTAAAAACAAGTTAAGTATCCTTACGTTTTAGATTGTTCTCAAAAGATAGGACAATTAATTGACGAGGCATGTTAACTAAGATACTATATAATTTACAGATTATTCTCACTATTTTCATTTTACATTTTGTCAAATATTTTAATTTTATATTTCACATTTAGGAGGGTATTGAAAATGGTGCTTGGAGAATTAACGGTTGAAGAAGCATTAAAAAGAAATACATTTCAGCATGCAAAAGTACTGACAGGTGTTAATGGATTAAATAGAATAATTAAATGGTGTCACATTTTAGAAGTGAAGGAGATCGATCTATTTATCAATGGAGGGGAATTAATCTTAACGACTGGAATTAGTTTATTAGACTCTGCTAACCAATGGAACTATATAGAAACATTGATAAAAAAACATGCTGCTGGATTATGCATTGAATTAGGTTCTTCCATTCGGGCAATTCCTAGCGATATTTTATCGTTAGCAGAAAAGAATAATTTCCCGATTATTATTTTTGAAAAAACGATAAGATTTATTGATATTACCCAAGATCTTCATTCTCTGTTAATTAACCGCCATCATCAAAATATGTTGGATTTGGACCGCCTATCTCAGAATTTCAATAAACTTTCATTACAGCCAAATGGAATTTTAAAAATCCTACAAGAACTATCTCTTTATTTCCATTGTCCCTGTTTTTTTATTGCCAGCAATGAAAAATACTATTATCCTACTAATCAAGGGGAAACAGAAGCAATCATTAGAGAATATATACATAATCATCTGAAGGAAACGAAAGCATTAACACCCTTTTATTTAAATAACAAATCGTATAGTTTGAATACAGTACAAGTATTCGATCAAATATGGGGCTATCTCCTTATAGAAAATAAACAATTTCCATCTCCAGAGCTCACCGCTCTTATTTTAGACCGAGCATCTATTGCACTTTCTCATATTCTCCTTCGCAATCGAACGACGGAAGAACGAAAGCAAAGCGACGAGGCAGAGCTTGTTCATTCACTCCTCAACATGGAAACATTGGAAAGTAATCAGCTTAAAAATATTTTACCTATGCACTTTTTTTCACATTCTTTCCGACTTATTTGCTGGCCACTACTGGAAGAAGAGCAAGGCGTCTCTAGAAAAGGCGAAGAATTTAGACTCTATCTCTTAATGTTATTACGACCATTTTTTAAGGAATTAGGATTCCATCCACTTATCTCCTACCGTCACCAAGAATTAATAGTAATTCTATTTATGCAGCCCCCAAAAATAGAATTAGTTAATTTGCAACAAATTACTGATAAATTAATAGAACTTACCGAAGCTTATTTCCCTTCACCAGCTTTTTTCGGAATTAGTTCTATCCATCATGAACCTATGAATGCAAAAATTGCCTATGAAGAGGCAAAGCAAATCGTCCTTTTAAAGCAAAAAGGATTAATTGATTGTCATACTTATGAGCAAATTGGCATCTATCATTTAGTACTTCCCTTATCAAAAACTAGCATAATAAAAGACTATATCTCTATTCATCTAGGAAAAGTAATGGAGTATGATCGATTGAATAATAGTGAGCTCCTAAAAACGCTCGCTATCTATTTAGAATGTAACGGTAATAAAAAAGAAACTTCAGAGCGATTATTTATCGTGCGTCAGACCCTTTATCACCGAATAGAGAAGCTCGAAAGAATACTAGGTAGCAACTTTATGCATTCGTCTAATCGACTAGCGATCGAAGTTGCCATAAAAGCTTTTTACTTAGACGAGAGGGCAATGCACTTTAAAGATCAACTATTGGCGGATGTAAAGTAATTCTTTTATTGGGATTTAGGTGATAATTTTTAGGCTTTAGCCGAGAAGCCTCGTGACTTCAGTCGTAAGATGAATCGGCTTCGGACAAGAGTTAGCTTCTGCTAACTCAATTGTCCGACATTCTCTTTCTTGGCTAAAAGCAAAGAAGACATATACTACTACTGCAAACAGTTGTGGTTTAATAATACAAACGGGTTGCTTGGAGCCCAAACAGTATCTCTAGCGTGATTTGAAGGGCAAGACATTGGTCTTGTTGTCCGCTGTAAACTCCAAAGATTTCAAGACCTTATAAGCCCGTGACTTCAGTCGTGGGTTGTTGACTTAGCGATTGGGAAAGCCGAATTTCGACTTTCCTTTTCTTTATGAACGCCACTTTGCCTCGACTGCCTGTGCTTTTTGGTTTTCATTATTATTTCCTGTTACCTTAACTATCAAAATAGGAGCATTCCTGTTAGAAGGATTTTCGGGGACTTGAACAAAAAAGAGCCCTC
>NZ_DALZDK010000032.1:0-33968 GCF_031978665.1 Niallia sp.
AGCGCCGATGGTAGTTGGGGGTTCTCCCCCTGTGAGAGTAGGACGTCGCCAGGCTGTCAAAAAGTTCTAAAGGCTTATGCTTTTAGGGCTTTTTTATATTTATTTAGTCTCTATATCTTTTTCGTATTTCCCACAAATGTCTCCTTCCTTTCACTTTGATAAATATAAGCCTACCTTTATTTTTCCTTTATTAACTCAAACTAAGATTCTCCATCTATGAATTATTAAACTTGAAAATTGTGATAAATCCGACTATAGTTAATATAATCTTTATACATACTTCTCTCTTGCATGAAAGAATGATGATAGTAGGTTTGGAATGACTAAAAAATGGGAAAATTAATAAAACGTCTTCCTTGCTAAATATTATTTTTATCATGTATAATTATAGTCAAATATAGTCAAAGTCAGAAGGGGGAGGCTTGGTGAGAAATATTTCGGATATAATTGAGCATTACTTAAAAGAAGTATTAGAAATGAGCGAAAAATCATTAGTGGAAATAAAGCGAAGTGAAATCGCCGATAAGTTTGAATGTGTACCATCGCAAATCAATTATGTAATTAATACTCGTTTCACTATTGAAAAGGGGTATGTAGTTGAAAGCAAACGTGGTGGCGGTGGTTTTATTCGAATTATGAAGGTTCAAACACATGATCATGCCCATTTAATTGATCAATTACTATCCCTTATTCAAAGTCGGATACCTCAAAATAGTGCGGAAGATTTAATTCTTCGACTAGTAGAAGAAGATGTTATTAATAAGCGAGAAGCAAAGATTATGTTAAGTGTAATCGATCGCTCTGTATTATATTTAGAATTACCTTATCGAGATGAATTAAGAGCAAGATTATTAAAGGCGATGTTAACATCATTGAAGTATAAATAACATCCCAGTGTTTAAATTGAGGTGAGAAATATATGATGTGTACTGAGTGTAATCAAAGACCAGCTACTTTACATTTTTCAAAAAATATTAATGGAAAAAAAACGGAGTTTCATCTTTGTGAGCATTGTGCAAAAGAAAATGGCGATATATTTATGATAAATGGCTCATCTGGTTTATCTTTAAATAGTTTATTAGCTGGATTGCTAAATATAGAGCCTAGTTTTCAACACATCACAGAGGATACGTATAAGCGACAACAACCTTTACAGTGTAAAGAGTGTCAGATGACATTTTCCCAATTCAGGAAAATAGGTAAATTAGGATGTCCTCACTGTTATGATACGTTTAAGGAGCAATTGCTGCCATTCATTAAACGATTGCATGGCGGAAATATTGAGCATAAAGGGAAAATTCCAGAACGAATAGGCGGTCATTATCTCATTAAAAAGGAAATTGACCAGTTGCGAGTAGAGCTTAAGGAACTAATTAATAGGGAAGAGTTTGAAAAGGCAGTCATTATTCGTGATGAAATAAAAAATAAGGAAAAACAGTTAACTTCTTTTAATGAGGGAGGGGAGTAACGTGTCTTTAGAAAAATTTATAAGTAAAGCACGGACTTCATGGATGTGTTCCGATGGACCGGAATCTGAGATTGTTCTTACCTCTCGGATTCGATTAGCTAGGAATATACAGGACGTGAAATTTCCTCTTTTATTTTCAAAAGAAGAAGCTGATAATGTGATCCATCAGGTGGAAAGTTCACTATTAAAGCAAACTAGTCAACCTTTTGGTGAGATGGAATTGCTTACGATGAGTGAATTAAATACATTAGAGAAAAGAGTTCTCGTAGAAAAGCATCTAATCAGTCCGCAGCTTGCTGAACAATCTCCTTATGGAGCATCCATTTTATCAGAAAATGAAGAAATAAGCATCATGATTAATGAAGAGGATCATATTCGTATTCAATGTATAAAGCCTGGTCTTCAAATTGTAGAGGCATATAAAGAAGCGGATGCGATTGATGATGTAATAGAAAAAAAGATTAACTATGCTTACCATTTAGAAATAGGATATCTAACAAGCTGTCCTACGAATATTGGAACAGGTTTAAGAGCATCTGTAATGATGCATTTACCAGGAATGGTGTTAACCCAACAAATGAATCGCATTATCCCAGCTATTCAACAGCTTGGCTTGGTAGTTAGAGGAATTTATGGGGAAGGCAGCGAGGCACTTGGAAATATTTTTCAGATTTCCAATCAGATAACTTTAGGTAGGTCTGAAAAAGATATAATTGAAGAACTGAAAAGTGTCGTTACACAGTTAATTGAACAAGAAAAAAGTGCAAGAAATGCATTAGCACAAACCTCTAACATACAATTAGAAGACAGAGTATTCCGTTCCTACGGAATATTATGCAATAGTCGTATTATTGAAACAAGGGAAGCGGCTAAATGTCTATCTGATGTTCGATTAGGTATTGATATGGGATATATTAAAAATATATCGAAAAGTATTCTTAATGAATTAATGATTCTTACCCAGCCAGGGTTTTTACAACTATATGCTGGAGAGCAGATGACTCCAAATGATCGCGATATACGTCGTGCATCCTTAATAAGAGAAAGATTAAAATTGGAAACAGATTAAAGATTCTAAGGAGGATGAAAGTATGATGTTTGGCCGATTTACAGAAAGAGCGCAGAAGGTATTAGCACTTTCCCAGGAAGAAGCAATTCGTTTAGGTCATAATAATATTGGTACAGAGCATATTTTACTTGGGTTAGTCCGTGAAGGGGAAGGAATCGCAGCAAAGGCTCTACAGGCGCTTGGGTTAGGAGCTGAAAAAATCCAAGAGGAAGTAGAAAACTTGATCGGTCGTGGTCAAGATGCAGCACAAACTATTCATTATACGCCAAGAGCTAAGAAAGTTATTGAGCTATCAATGGATGAAGCAAGAAAATTAGGTCATTCTTATGTTGGTACAGAACATATTCTTTTAGGTTTAATTAGAGAAGGAGAAGGGGTAGCTGCTAGAGTTTTAAATAATCTAGGAGTAAGCCTTAATAAAGCCCGCCAACAAGTACTTCAGTTACTTGGCAGTAGTGAGTCGGGAAATCATCCAGGCGGTTCTGCTGCTAGTGCAAATACACCAACACTAGATAGTTTAGCTCGTGATTTAACAGCTATCGCAAGGGAAGGAAGTCTAGACCCTGTTATCGGTAGAAGTAAGGAAATTCAACGTGTTATTGAAGTGTTAAGCAGACGAACAAAGAATAATCCAGTATTAATTGGTGAACCTGGTGTTGGTAAAACAGCTATTGCCGAGGGACTCGCACAACAAATTGTCCAAAATGAAGTTCCGGAAATCTTAAGAGATAAACGCGTGATGACATTAGATATGGGGACAGTTGTTGCTGGTACGAAGTATCGTGGTGAATTCGAAGATCGTTTAAAGAAAGTAATGGATGAAATTCGCCAAGCTGGTAATATTATTCTTTTCATTGATGAGCTGCATACTTTAATTGGTGCAGGTGGGGCGGAAGGAGCTATTGATGCTTCTAATATTCTAAAACCATCTTTAGCTAGAGGTGAGCTGCAATGTATAGGTGCCACTACATTAGATGAATATCGTAAATATATTGAAAAAGACGCAGCTTTAGAAAGAAGATTCCAGCCTATCACTGTAGATGAACCTACTAGTGAAGAATCTATTCAAATTTTAAAGGGCTTAAGAGATAGATATGAAGCACATCATCGTGTTTCCATTACAGACGAAGCAATTGATGCAGCTGTAAAATTATCTGATCGCTATATTTCTGATCGTTTCTTACCAGATAAAGCAATTGATTTAATTGATGAGGCTGGTTCTAAGGTTCGATTAAGATCCTATACAACACCACCTAATTTAAAAGAGTTAGAAGTGAAGTTAGAGGAGGTTCGTAAAGAGAAGGATGCTTCTGTTCAGAGTCAGGAATTTGAGAAGGCTGCATCTTTACGAGATACAGAACAAAGATTAAGAGAACAATTAGAAGAGACGAAGAAGAACTGGAAAGAGAAGCAAGGGCAGGAAAATACAGAAGTAACAGTGGAAGATATAGCGAGTGTTGTCTCAAGTTGGACTGGAATCCCTGTATCTAAGCTTGCACAAACAGAAACCGATAAGTTGTTAAACATGGAGAATATTCTTCATAATCGAGTAATTGGTCAAGAAGAAGCAGTAATTGCTATTTCTAAAGCGGTAAGACGTGCTAGAGCTGGATTGAAAGATCCAAAGAGACCGATTGGATCCTTTATTTTCCTTGGTCCAACTGGAGTAGGTAAAACGGAGCTTGCTCGTGCACTTGCGGAGTCTATGTTTGGGGATGAAGATGCAATGATTCGTATCGATATGTCTGAATATATGGAGAAGCACTCCACTTCAAGATTAGTAGGATCTCCTCCAGGGTATGTTGGATATGAAGAAGGCGGACAATTGACGGAGAAGGTAAGAAGAAAACCATATTCTGTCGTACTTTTAGATGAAATTGAGAAGGCGCATCCAGATGTATTTAATATCCTACTTCAAGTGCTAGAAGATGGCCGTTTAACAGATTCGAAAGGAAGAACCGTTGATTTCCGTAATACTGTTTTAATTATGACTTCTAATGTTGGTGCTTCGGCGTTAAAACAGAATAAATATGTTGGTTTCAACGTACAAGATGGAGACCAAGATTATAAAGATATGAAGGGTAAAGTGATGGAAGAGCTAAAAAGAGCTTTCCGTCCAGAGTTCTTAAACCGGATCGATGAGACAATTGTTTTCCATGCATTAGAGAAGAAACATTTAAAGGAAATTGTTACTTTAATGGCGGATCAGTTAGTTAAACGCCTATCAGAGCAGGATATTCAACTAACTATTACAGAAGCTGCAAAAGATAAAATTGCAGAAGAAGGCTATGATCCGGAATATGGAGCAAGACCGCTTCGTCGTGCTATACAAAAGCATGTAGAGGATCGATTATCTGAGGAACTCCTAAAAGGAACAGTATTAACTGGTCAACAAATAGAATTAGATGTAGAAAATGGTGAGTTCACTGTGAAGGTAAATGGTGCAGAACCAGCAGTGAATCTCCAAAAATAAAGAATAAAACATTTTATATAAGTGACACACGTAATACATCTTTACGTGTGTCACTTCTTTATTTAATATAATATAGATAAAAAAAGTTAACCGTCTAAGTATTTAGGAGCAAACTAGGAATACATACCATTTAGATGGGGAAATTAGTAAATGAAAGGAAATGGGGGCTGAATATGGCCAAGAGGAAAACAAAATTTCTTTGTCAGGATTGCGGATATGAATCGGCAAAATGGATGGGGAAATGCCCAGGTTGTGGCAACTGGAATACGATGGTGGAAGAAGTAGAGAAAAGCGCTGTTCAAAGAAAAGGAGCGTTCGCTCACTCAGCAGCCAGCACGATTGCTGCAAAGCCTATTCCTATTACAAGTATTGAAACCGTTAATGAACCTAGAATTTATACCGATTTAATCGAACTAAACCGTGTACTTGGGGGAGGGATTGTTCGTGGTTCACTGGTACTAATAGGTGGAGATCCAGGAATAGGGAAGTCGACACTTCTTTTACAAGTTTCCTCTCAATTAGCACAGAAAAAACACTCTGTATTGTACGTGTCTGGGGAGGAATCTCAGAAGCAAACGAAATTAAGGGCGGATCGTTTAGGCGTAGTCTCTGATCATTTACTTGTTTATTCAGAAACAAATCTAGAGGAGATAAGTAGAACAATTGAAAATACGAATGTAGAGTTTGTCGTTATTGACTCTATTCAAACAATCTATCATCCTGAAGTTACTTCAGCGCCTGGAAGTGTTTCTCAAGTTAGAGAATGTACAGCAGAATTAATGCGAATTGGCAAAACAAAAGGAATAGCGATCTTCATTGTAGGGCATGTAACAAAGGAGGGCTCTATTGCAGGACCGAGATTGTTAGAGCATATGGTTGATACGGTGTTGTATTTCGAAGGAGAAAGGCATCATACATATCGCATTTTGCGAGCAGTAAAGAACCGTTTTGGCTCTACCAATGAGATGGGGATTTTTGAGATGAAAGAATTTGGGTTGGAAGAAGTAGAAAATCCATCAGAAATTTTTCTTGAAGAACGTTCCCAAGGTGCTGCGGGTTCTACGGTTGTTGCTTCAATGGAGGGGACGAGACCTGTTCTTGTTGAAATTCAAGCATTGATTTCACCGACTAGCTTCGGAAACCCACGGAGGATGGCAACCGGGATAGATCATAACAGAGTCCCTCTTTTAATGGCGGTATTAGAAAAAAGAGTAGGAATGTTGTTGCAGAATCAGGATGCCTATCTAAAGGTAGCTGGTGGTGTAAAACTAGATGAGCCTGCTATCGATTTAGCGATAGCGGTCAGTATTGCCTCAAGCTTTAGAGATAAACCGACTAAAGCAACGGATTGTATTATAGGAGAAGTTGGATTAACGGGAGAAGTTAGGCGAGTTTCGCGTATCGAGCAAAGAGTACAAGAGGCTGCAAAACTAGGGTTTGAACGTGTTATTGTTCCATCCAATAATTTAAGCGGCCTAAAGGTTCCAAAAGGAATTGAAGTTGTTGGGGTGAATACAGTAGCAGAAGCATTAAAAGCTGCTTTGGACCATTAATGTAGAAAAATACATTGATGTGAATTTTTAGTTGTGTTAAAATTGAATGTTTATTAATTTGACACAGATTTATTTTTAATGCTAATCTAGTTTTATTAAATAAAAAATAGGTATTTTTCTCTTTGTCTGTGTTATATTTCCATTTTATTGCGAGAATTTATACCTTTTTCTATGTACCTTTCTATTAAAAGCTTAATTGACAGTTGCACATAAAAAGTATATTATTTCCTGCGCAATGGGAGAGGTTCTTATCATTCTTAACACTAGTATTGGACATAGTCATCATATCTATAAAAATAACTTTTTCATTACAAATAAAAAATTCCTGTAATATTAGGTTTCAAAACTGGGAATTTGTTTATAATGTGAAAGAGGAGGTGGAAGTATTGTTAAAACGCATTGTTCAAATTTGTTTTTTAATTATTGGAGGAACAATAGGATTTTTATTTATTCCTGATTTATTCTCGGTAATGTCTATCGATCATGATCTTATTAATAACGCATATGTGTCAACAATACTTGGTGCCATTATTTTTTATCTTATTACTTTTTGGGCGATTGATTATATTGTTAACTTTATCAAGTTTTTGGAAGAATCGATTGTAAAGGCGCCAATAACGGATATTATTTTTGGTAGTCTTGGAATAGGATTTGGGTTAACTTTAGCCTTTTTAGTAGGGTATGCATTAACGTCTGTTCCGGTGCTTAATACGGTCGCACCAATCCTTTTATCATTACTTTTTGGATATTTAGGCTTTCAAGTTGGGTTTAAGAAGAGAGATGAACTATTGACCCTCTTCACAGCAAGAAAGAAAAAAGTAGTGGAAGAAGAACCCATAAAAGCTGAGAAAAGTAATTTAAAAATATTGGATACTAGTGTTATTATTGATGGAAGAATTGCTGATATCTGTCAAACAGGGTTTCTGGAGGGCACAATTGTTATTCCTCAATTTGTTCTTGGAGAACTTCAGCATATAGCTGATTCATCTGATGCGCTTAAACGTAACCGAGGAAGAAGAGGTTTAGATATTCTTAATCGGATACAAGGAGAATTAGCGATTAAAGTGGAAATTTATGAAGGTGATTTTGAAGATATCACAGAAGTAGATAGTAAACTAGTTAAACTAGCTAAAATAACAAATGGTGTTGTGGTAACGAATGATTTCAACTTAAATAAAGTTTGTGAACTGCAGAAAGTTGCTGTTCTTAATATTAATGATTTGGCAAATGCTGTAAAACCAGTTGTTCTTCCAGGGGAAGAGATGAAAATTCAAATTATCAAAGATGGGAAAGAGCATAATCAAGGCGTTGCATATTTAGATGATGGTACAATGATTGTAGTAGAAGAAGGTCGCAATTATATTGGAAAGCATATTGATGTACTTGTAACAAGTGTTTTACAGACATCTGCAGGTCGAATGATTTTTGCTAAACCAAAATTATTAGAAAAAGCATTGTAAGAATAGGGGTTAGTTACATGACTTATGAAGTCATTATTCCGGCAGCAGGACAAGGAAAACGAATGGGACTAGGGAAAAACAAACTGTTTCTTGAGTTAGATTGTTTACCAGTATTTATTCATACCTTAATTGTTTTCGAAAATGATCCAAACTGTAATGGAATCTGGTTGGTAGTTAGTTCAGATGATAAAAAAGAAATGAATGAACTAGTACAGAAATATGAGATTACGAAAGTTAATGCCCTGATCGAAGGGGGCAAAGAAAGACAACACAGTGTTTACCATGCAGTGAAAGAAATTCAGGATGATACAATTGTTCTTGTTCATGATGCGGCGAGACCTTTTATTGAAACAAATCAAATAGCTAGATTGATAAAGGTTGCAGAAGAAAGCGGCGCAGCTGTTTTAGCAGTACCAATTAAAGATACTGTCAAAAAGATCGATGGTGATTTGGTAGTGGAAACAGTTGAGCGTTCAAGCTTGTGGGCTATTCAGACCCCACAAGCTTTTCGCATTTCTGTTTTAAAAGAAGCACATGAAAAAGCAGTGGTAGATACATATATAGGAACAGATGATGCTAGTTTGGTGGAACGATTAGGACAAGCTGTGCACATTGTAGAAGGAAACTATGACAATATTAAATTAACGACACCAGAAGATTTATACTTTGCTGAAGCGATTGTGGCGAAGCGAAAAAAATAGTTGGTTTTTTCATATTACATGGGAATAAATAGAATGGAGGACTTGAAGATGTTTCGGATAGGACAAGGGTTTGATGTTCATCAATTAGTAAGTGGAAGGCCCCTTATTATTGGAGGAATAGAAATACCATATGAAAAAGGACTACTAGGACACTCTGATGCGGATGTTTTATTACATACGATTGCAGATGCCTGTTTAGGAGCTATTGGAGAAGGCGATATTGGGAAGCACTTTCCGGATACGGATGAAGCATTTAAAGACGCCGATTCGGCAAAACTACTGCAGCATGTATGGCAAATTGTAAAGGAAAAAGGCTACAAATTAGTTAATGCTGATTGTACGATTATGGCACAGCAGCCTAAAATGGCACCCCATATCAAAGCCATGCAAGCAAGAATTGCAGAATTGCTTGAAACAGAGCAGGAAAATGTAAATGTAAAAGCTACAACTACAGAAAAATTAGGGTTTACTGGAAGAGGAGAAGGGATTGCTTCTCAAGCAGTTGTATTGCTCCAAAAAAGAAATGTATAAATGATGAGATTTATAAGGGCGCAAACCTTTTAAAGGAAAAAGCAAAGTGATAGAATAGATTAGAAAAAGCGTAAGTAATCAAGGAGGCACAAGCATGTCTAACGAAATTCGTGTTCGTTATGCTCCAAGTCCAACAGGACATCTGCATATTGGGAATGCGCGTACAGCATTATTTAATTATTTATTTGCACGCAGTAAAGGCGGAAAGTTTATCATCCGCATTGAAGATACGGATAAAAAAAGAAATATTCAAGGCGGAGAAGAAAGCCAATTGAAATATTTGAAATGGCTTGGAATGGACTGGGATGAAAGTACGGATGTTGGTGGAGAATATGGTCCATATCGTCAGTCTGAAAGAAATGATATTTACAAAAAGTACTATACGGAATTATTGGAAAAAGGTCTTGCTTACAAGTGTTATTGTACGGAAGAAGAAATTGAAGCAGAAAGAGAAGAGCAAGTAAGTAAAGGAGAAACACCTAAGTATTCTGGGAAATGCCGTCACTTAACAAAGGAACAGCAAGAAAAACTAGAAGCAGAAGGAAGACAGCCTAGCATTCGAATTCGAGTTCCTGAAAATGTTGTTTATGAATTTAATGATATGGTTAAAGGTGACGTTTCTTTTGAATCCGAAACAATTGGCGATTATGTCATTGTTAAAAAGGATGGTACTCCAACATACAATTTCGCTGTAACAATTGATGATTATTTAATGGATATTACCCATGTTTTACGTGGAGATGATCATATTACAAATACACCGAAACAATTGATGATATATGATGCTTTTGGTTGGGAAAGACCAGTATTTGGACATATGACTTTAATTGTTAATGAAAGCAGAAAGAAATTGAGTAAGCGTGATGAATCGATTATTCAATTCATTGAGCAATATGAAGAACTTGGTTATTTACCTGAAGCATTATTCAATTTTATTGCTTTGTTAGGGTGGTCTCCAGAGGGAGAAGAAGAAATATTCTCTGTAGAAGAGTTTATCCGTATTTTTGATCCGGCTAGATTGTCTAAATCTCCAGCGTTGTTTGACCAAAATAAGTTAGCTTGGATGAATAATCAATATATTAAAAAGGCAGACCTAGAAACGGTTGTTCGTCTAGCTATTCCTCATTTAAAGAAAGCTGGTTTAGTAAGTGAGAGCCGTTCGGCTGAAGAAGAGGCATGGGTAAATAATCTGGTTGGTTTATATCAAGAGCAAATGAGCTGTGGAGCAGATATTGTTACCTTATCTACTTTATTCTTCAGTGATGAAATCCAATACGATGAAGAAGCAAAAGAAGTTTTAGCTGGTGAACAGGTTCCTGCTGTAGTAATAGCCTTTAAAGAAGCGTTAGCTGAAATGTCAGAATGGAGTGCGGATCAGATAAAGGCTGCTATAAAAGTAGTTCAAAAGGCTACTGGCCAAAAAGGCAAAAACTTATTTATGCCGATTCGAGTGGCTACAACTGGTCAAACTCATGGTCCTGATTTACCAAAAGCAATTGAGCTATTAGGAAAAGAAAAAATTGATGCGAGATTAACTGCATTAATTAGTTAACATTTCTGGGAAAGTGTAATATAGTAATAGGAAAGCTATATAGAAAAATCGTAGACGAGGAAAAGTAAAAAAGGAGAAACTTATTAGAGAGAATCATCACCAGGCTGAAAGTGATTCAAGTAACCTCTTTTTTGAAGTGCGCCTCAGAGTCCTGTATCGAAATGAATGGTTTATTAGTAGATAGAGGCGGAACCTATCCGTTAACAGGGATGAGTGGAGATTATTGCGCGGAGCAGTAATCTAAACAGAGTGGAACCGCGCCCTAAAAGCGTCTCTGTCTTTTTAGACAGAGGCGCTTTTTATATGGATTTGTAAATTGCTATCCGATAGAAGTAAGAACTAATTTGCTTTTTTGAGAGGGAATGTTTACCTTGTGGTTTAGCTTACTTGAGCAGTATCTATTTGAGGAACTGTGTAAAATTTAAATCCCAATCCTAATTATAACTTTTAGAAGGAAAGCTGATTTTTTCTCATGTATAAAGATAGATAGATGTTTATAGGGAAACGAAGATAAAGGGGATCATACTTTATTAAAGGAGTATGGTTGATAGAAGCAGAATATAGTCGCAAATGGGGGGGAGATTAGTATGTTTCGGCGCATAAAAGAGGACATAGCTGTTGTGTTTGAACAAGATCCTGCTGCAAGAAGCTCATTAGAGGTTATTCTAACCTATTCAGGGGTGCATGCCATATGGTTTCATCGAATTGCTCATTTTTTATTTAGACATAAAAGATTCTTTCTAGCTCGAGTCACCTCACAATTTAGCCGCTTTCTAACGGGTATTGAAATACATCCAGGGGCAAAAATTGGTAATCGACTGTTTATTGATCATGGAATGGGTGTTGTTATAGGGGAAACATGTGAAATAGGGGATAATGTTACCATTTTTCAGGGAGTAACGCTTGGTGGAACGGGAAAAGAAAAAGGAAAAAGGCATCCGACCGTTAAAGATAACGCACTTATTGCTTCTGGTGCCAAAGTTTTAGGATCCATTGTTATTGGAGAAAATGCCAAAATAGGTGCTGGATCAGTTGTGCTTAAAGACGTACCGGCAAATTCAACAGTAGTAGGTATTCCAGGAAGAGTTAAAGTGCAAGATGGTATTAAAATAAAGAAGGATTTAAACCATTGTGATTTACCAGATCCAATTGCTGATCGACTAAAAGAAATGGAATTGGAAATTACTCAATTACGAGAACAACTAAAAGAATTACAGGAAGAAAGGAGTTATAAGTAATGCCTATTCAAATATATAACACATTAACAAGAGCAAAGGAGGACTTTGTTCCACTTGAAGAGGGAAAAGTAAAAATGTATGTGTGTGGACCAACAGTCTATAACTATATTCATATTGGAAATGCACGACCTGCAATTGTTTTTGATACAGTTCGCCGCTATCTAGAGTTTCGTGGTTATGATGTACAATACGTATCCAATTTTACCGACGTGGATGATAAGCTAATTAAAGCAGCAAATGAACTTGGAGAAACAGTGCCAGTTATCGCTGATCGCTTCATCAATGCATATTTTGAAGATGTTTCCGCATTGGGTTGCAAAAAGGCTGATGCCCATCCGCGTGTAACAGAGAATATGGATATTATTATTGAGTTTATTGCTGCCTTAGTGGCAAAGGGAATTGCTTATGAGTCAGAAGGGGATGTCTATTATCATACAAGAGCTTTTGATGGATATGGAAAGCTTTCTCATCAATCCATTGATGAACTACGCTCAGGTGCTAGAATTGCAGTTGGAGAGAAAAAACAAGATTCATTAGATTTTGCTCTATGGAAAAAGGCGAAAGATGGCGAGATTTTTTGGGATAGTCCTTGGGGTCAGGGGCGTCCGGGCTGGCATATTGAGTGCTCTGCAATGGTCCGCAAATATTTAGGAGATACAATTGATATCCATGCAGGCGGGCAGGATTTGGCATTTCCCCATCATGAAAATGAAATTGCCCAATCTGAAGCATTAACAGGAAAAACTTTTGCTAATTATTGGATGCATAATGGTTATATTAATATCGATAATGAGAAGATGTCCAAATCCCTTGGGAATTTTATTACGGTAAACGATATTATTAAAATTCATGATCCACAAGTGCTACGATTCTTTATGCTTTCTGTGCACTATCGCAATCCGATTAACTATAGTGAAGAAGTATTGGAAAATACGAGAGCTGGATTAGAAAGAATTCGCACTTCCTATGAAAATTTAAAGCATCGTAGCACGGCAAGCACGGATCTTACCGATACCAATGATGAATGGTTGACAAAAATAAAGGAGCTTCGTCAACAATTTGTTGAAAGTATGGACGATGATTTTAATACAGCGAATGGTATTTCTGTTCTTTTTGAATTATCGAAGCAAGCAAATTATTACCTATTAGAAAAAACAACATCACCTGCTGTTATTCATGCTTTTATGAAAGAATTTGAAGAATTATTTGCGGTGCTGGGTCTATCTTTATCTGCTAATGAGGAATTATTAGATGAGGAAATAGAAGCGTTGATCGTAAAAAGAACGCAAGCAAGAAAGGATAGAAACTTTGCACTTGCTGATCAAATTAGAGATCAATTAAAGGCAATGAATATTATTTTAGAAGACACAGCACAAGGGATACGATGGAAAAGAGGGTAAAAGATGCTTCTCTATGATAAAAAAGTAGATGAAAAGCAATTGAACAGCCTTGCCCTTGCCTATATGGGCGATGCTGTTCTTGAAATATATGTAAGAAGACATTTGTTATATAGTGGAAAAGTGAAACCGAATCAGCTGCATAGGGAAGCGACTAGATACGTTTCCGCTAAAGGACAAGCAAAGGTAGTGCATTTCCTCCTTGAAAAGGAATTTTTTTCAGAAGAGGAAATAGCAGTATTGAAGAGAGGAAGAAATGCCAAATCAGGCACGGTTCCTAAAAATACAGATGTACAGACTTATCGATATAGTACTGGATTTGAAGCAGTATTAGGTTATTTATATTTAGCGAAGAAGGAAGAGCGACTTGAGGAAATTATCAAGGCAGCTTTTTCTGTCATTGAAAGCAAATAGGAGGAGCAAAAAGTGTCAAGTGACTTTATAGTTGGAAAAAATGCAGTAATTGAAGCGTTGAAATCAGAAAGAGATGTAAATAAAATACTCATTGCCGAAGGTTCCCAAAAAGGACAAATGCAAACAGTGATTGGTTTAGCTAAAGAGGCAAATGTATTAATTCAATTTGTTCCTAAAAAGAAATTGGATAGCTTAGTAGATGCGAATCATCAAGGGGTGGTAGCGCAAGTGGCTGCCTATCAATATGCGGAGATAGACGATTTGTTTGCTTTAGCAGAAAAGAAGGAAGAAACTCCTTTTTTCTTATTGCTTGATGAAATTGAGGATCCCCACAATTTAGGGTCAATCATGAGAACTGCTGATGCAGTAGGCGCTCATGGAATTATTATTCCGCGGAGAAGAGCGGTAGGATTAACGGCGACAGTTGCCAAAGCTTCTACAGGTGCCATTGAGCATATTCCAGTAGTACGAGTAACAAATATGGCAAGGACGATAGATGAACTTAAAACGAGAGGGATTTGGATTGCAGGAACAGATGCAAAAGGAAGTGAAGATTATCGTAGATTTGATGGAACGATGCCATTAGGATTAGTGATTGGAAGTGAAGGGAAAGGCATGGGAAGGTTGATTAAAGAAAAATGTGATTTCCTTATTCATTTACCTATGGCTGGTGCTGTCACTTCTTTAAATGCTTCTGTTGCAGCCGCACTTTTAATGTATGAGGTATATCGGAAACGCCATCCACTTGAGGGATAATAATGGATATTCTTATTGTCGACGGATATAACATTATTGGAGCATGGCCAGAATTAAATGTGCTGAAAAATAAAGATCTGGCAGCTGCAAGGGATGCTTTGGTAAGTAAAATGGCGGAGTATCAGGGATATTCAGGATACCGGGTAATTGTTGTTTTTGATGCCTATTATGTGAAAGGCACAGAGAAAAAGTACAAAGATTACAAAGTAGAAGTCATTTTTACTCGTGAAAATGAAACAGCTGATGAACGGATCGAAAAGCTAGCAATTGAGCTAAATAACAGAAAAACACAGATACATGTTGCGACATCAGATTTTACGGAACAGTGGGCTATTTTTGGACAAGGTGCTCTACGGAAATCAGCTAGAGAATTATGGATAGAGATGGGCGGAATGGAGCAGGAGATTGGGAAAAAAGTAAAAAAAATCAAAGAAAAAAAACCTGTTGCTAAGATTCCGCTTTCAAGAGAAGTAGAAGAAATTTTCGAAAAATGGCGCCGTGGAGAAAAATGAGTTGTTGACGCTCAAAAAAAAGCTAGAGTATAATGGATTTATCCATGATTGCACGGTCGGGGGGATCTGTATGAGTACTGACAACTGGACTAAGAGTAACGAATATATTGGAAATTATATGGAACTTGAAGATGAAGTGTTAGTGGAATTGGTGCATCAAGGGGAAAGTGATGCTTTGGATTATTTAATTCATAAGTATCGCAACTTTGTGCGAGCTAAAGCCAGATCCTATTTCTTAATCGGAGCAGATAAGGAAGATATTGTTCAAGAGGGAATGATTGGTCTTTATAAGGCAATACGCGATTTTAAAGAGGACAAGCTCTCGTCATTTAAAGCGTTTGCTGAACTGTGTATAACAAGACAGATTATCACAGCTATTAAAACGGCAACTAGACAAAAGCATATTCCTTTGAACTCCTATGTTTCTTTGGACAAGCCCATCTATGATGAAGAATCTGATCGAACATTAATGGATATTATATCTGGTGCAAAGGTTCTTGATCCAGAAGAATTAATCATTAATCAGGAAGAATATGATCATATCGAGATAAAAATGTCTGAATTATTGAGTGATTTAGAAAGAAAAGTATTGTCTCTATATCTTGATGGTCAATCCTATCAGGAAATTTCTGAGGAATTGAATAGACATGTAAAGTCTATTGATAATGCTCTTCAACGGGTGAAAAGAAAGCTAGAGCGATATTTAGAAATAAGAGAATTTTCGCTTTGAGTGTAAATGTTTTTTTGGAATAGCAAATATTTACTGATATTGACATCTTATGCGTGTCCATGATACAGTTTGAGAAGATATAAAGGACGTAGTAGGTGTAACGTAAAATGAGGAAAAAAATTGTGTTAGCATGTGAAAAATGTGGGTCAAGAAATTATTCTACTGTGAGTAACAATGGGACAGAACGTTTGGAGATAAAGAAATTTTGTCAAAATTGTAATACTCATACCGTTCATAAAGAAACAAAATAACGTTTGTATAGATAAATTGCCCGCGCTTAAAGATGGAGGTAACAAAATGCAAAGTGCTGTTAAGTATTTTCGCGAAGTTGGTAGAGAATTAAAAAAAGTTAGTTGGCCGAGAAAGAAAGAACTAACTAATTATACAATCACAGTACTTGGGACTGTTGTCTTTTTTGCTATCTTCTTTGCAGTTGTTGATTTAGGAATTTCTGAACTTATTCGTTTAATACTTGAATAACAGTTGTCTACTCATGGTATAATGGTAAAACGATAGGAAACATTTACAAAAGCCCGGTAACGGGTTTTTTCATTTGCTGAAAAATAAATGAATTGTTCCTTACAGATACTATAAAAAAACAGCACGAAAAATAAAGTTACAGGGAGGGACGGACGAAGTAGTCCTCTTTTATGGAAAAAAACTGGTATGTAGTGCATACGTACTCTGGATATGAAAATAAGGTAAAAGCCAATTTAGAAAAAAGGGTAGAGACAATGGCGATGCAAGATAAAATTTTCCGCGTTGTTGTACCTGAAGAAGAAGAAACAGATATTAGAAATGGTAAAACGAAAGTAATAAAAAGAAAAGTTTTCCCAGGTTATGTGTTGGTAGAAATTGTTATGACAGATGACTCTTGGTATGTAGTACGTAATACCCCTGGTGTAACTGGATTCGTAGGTTCTGCTGGATCAGGCTCTAAGCCAACTCCGCTCTTACCGGAAGAAGTGCAAGTGATTCTGAAGAGAATGGGCGTTGAGGAACAAAGGATTGAAATTGAGTTTGAATTAGGAGAAACAGTGAAAGTAAATGAAGGTCCATTTGCTAATTTTACTGGGACTGTTGAGGAAATTGATAAGGATAAAGCGAAGGTTAAAGTACTCGTAAATATGTTTGGTAGAGATACCCCTGTGGAACTCGATTTTACACAAATTGAAAAATTTTAACCAGAAAACTTGAAATGATATTGAAAAAGTGTTACTATTTCATAGGTCAGTATATCTCATAAAGAGATAGGATATTGTCAAATTTCTTTATTTCATATAAAGACGATAAGTTGAGTGGGAGGGGAAACCCCTATT
Source organism: Niallia sp. (assembly GCF_031978665.1). Lineage (NCBI taxonomy): Bacteria > Bacillati > Bacillota > Bacilli > Caryophanales > Bacillaceae > Niallia > Niallia sp. Next base: position 17,174 of record NZ_DALZDK010000032.1, read on the forward strand.
ACCACATCACGGACTTTAAGGAGGTGTGTCTCGTGGCTAAAAAAGTAATTAAAGTTGTTAAATTGCAAATCCCAGCAGCTAAAGCGAATCCGGCACCACCAGTTGGTCCTGCATTGGGTCAAGCTGGCGTAAACATTATGGGATTCTGTAAGGAGTTTAACGCTCGTACAGCTGAACAAGCTGGTTTAATCATTCCTGTTGAGATTACGGTTTTCGAAGACCGTTCATTTACATTTATTACAAAAACTCCACCTGCTGCAGTTTTACTTAAAAAAGCAGCTGGTATCGAGTCTGGTTCTGGTGAACCAAATCGTAATAAAGTAGCAACTGTTAAGCGTGATAAAGTACGCGAGATTGCTGAAACAAAAATGCCTGATCTAAATGCAGCTAGCGTTGAAGCAGCTATGCGTATGGTTGAAGGTACTGCCCGCAGCATGGGTATTGTTATTGAAGACTAAACCTATATGGTTAGTGTTGATTAAGGTTGTGACGACGGTAAATCTTTAGTCGCAACCTTTATTCGTGGGAGGTAATTCCGCTAAAACCACAATTCAAGGAGGAAATAAAGTTATGGCTAAAAAAGGTAAGAAGTATTTAGAAGCTATCAAACTTGTTGATCGTACTAAAGCTTACCCAATTCAAGAAGCAATTGAGTTAGTGAGAAAGACTAGCACTACAAAATTTGACGCATCTGTTGAGGTTGCTTTCCGTTTAGGCGTAGATCCTAAGAAAGCTGACCAACAAATCCGTGGAGCAGTAGTTCTTCCAAACGGAACTGGTAAAACTCAACGCGTTTTAGTTTTCGCTAAAGGCGAAAAATTAAAAGAAGCTGAAGCAGCAGGAGCAGACTTTGTAGGCGATGCTGAATATATAACTAAAATCCAACAAGGTTGGTTTGATTTTGACGTAATCGTTGCAACTCCAGACATGATGGGTGAAGTTGGTAAACTTGGTCGTGTATTAGGACCTAAAGGTTTAATGCCAAACCCTAAAACTGGAACAGTTACTTTTGATGTAACGAAAGCAGTTAACGAAATCAAAGCTGGTAAAGTAGAATACCGTGTAGACAAAGCTGGTAACGTACATGTTCCAATCGGTAAAGTATCATTTGATGATGCTAAGCTAGTTGAAAACTTCAAAACTATCTTTGATACAATGTCAAAAGTTAAGCCAGCGGCTGCTAAAGGAACTTACATGAAGAACGTTTCTGTTACTTCAACAATGGGTCCTGGTGTAAAAGTAGATCCTTCTACTGTTTGATAAAAATTGGTATTTGACAAAACGAGATGGATATCATATACTTCATCTTGTTGAAAAAAATAAATAACATTTGTACCGTAGACAGTAGGTGCTAAATTTTAGCTTAATTTCCTGCCGAGGTAATACGATAGATTATTTGATCAGTTGTGAGAACAGCTATTGTATACACCTCCATGTCTAAATGATATGGAGGATTTTATTTGTCGGTATAAATGTAGAAATTCTACAGGAGGTGTAAAGATGAGCATCGTAATCGAACAAAAGAAACAAGTAGTATCTGATATTGCTGAAAAATTCAAAGCAAGTAAATCAACAATTGTTGTTGACTACCGTGGTTTGACTGTTTCAGAAGTAACTGAACTTCGTAAACAACTTCGTGAAGCAGGAGTTGAGTTCAAGGTTTACAAAAACTCTTTAACTCGCCGTGCTGCTGAATCTGTTGAATTAGCAGGTTTAAACGAATCTCTAACTGGTCCAAACGCAATCGCGTTCAGTAATGAGGATGTTGTTGCACCAGCAAAAATTTTAAACGACTTCGCTAAAAAACACGAAGCGTTAGAAATTAAAGCAGGAGTAATCGAAGGAAACTTAGCAACAGTTGAAGAAGTGAAGGCTCTTGCTGAACTTCCATCACGCGAAGGTTTACTTTCTATGTTACTCAGCGTTCTTCAAGCACCAATCCGCAACCTTGCTCTTGCTACAAAAGCAGTTGCAGATCAGAAAGAAGAGCAAGGCGCTTAATATTTTATACGGTAACGTATCATAAAAACCCAAAAAACAAGGAGGAAACATATAATGTCTAAAGAACAAATCTTAGAAGCAGTTAAAAACATGACTGTTTTAGAATTAAACGATTTAGTAAAAGCAATTGAAGAAGAATTCGGAGTAACTGCTGCTGCTCCTGTAGCTGTAGTTGCAGGTGGCGGAGAAGCTGCTGCTGAAAAATCTGAGTTTGATGTAGTTCTTGCATCTGCTGGAGATCAAAAAATCAAAGTTATCAAGGTTGTACGTGAAATCACAGGTCTTGGTCTTAAAGAAGCAAAAGAACTTGTTGACAACACTCCAAAAGCAGTTAAAGAAGGAGCTTCTAAAGAAGAAGCTGAAGAAATCAAAGCTAAACTTGAAGAAGTTGGAGCTAACGTTGAAGTTAAGTAATGTTAGTTAAAAAGAAGCTCGCTATATTAGCGGGCTTTTTTTTCCTAAAGTGTGTGAGGCTTAAGAAGCGCCCAGTCACAATCAATCCAGTTGGAAACGGAGTTTGAAACATCGGTTTTATGTAAGTTATATTAGGTCGTGTTGAATGATTATCTTATGTGAGAAGTTGTGGAAAAATCCTGTTAACTGTACGTGATAGCTCAAAAGTCATCTGCACTTTTTTTAAATTGATTGCGATGCTAGTGCTTAGCGATTAATCCTCAAGTAGTCTTCCTTATATAAATTCTCCTAAGGAGGTGTTCATATGACAGAACATTATTATTCCCGAACCCAGAATGTGAGTAGCGATCCGAATTACTGGAAATTTACCCTTAAAGGTAATACAATACGTTTTAAAACAGATAATGGGGTTTTCTCCAAAAGAGAAGTAGATTTCGGCTCTAGACTATTAATAGAAACCTATACACTTCCGAGTATAGATGGAGATGTTTTAGATGTAGGCTGTGGCTATGGTCCAATAGGTCTTTCTGTCGCAAAAACTGCTCCGGAAAGAATGGTTCATATGGTCGATGTTAATTTACGTGCGATTGAATTGGCGAAAGAAAATGCACAGCAAAATGGTATTGAAAATGTTCAGATTTATGAAAGTGATCGACTTCTTCGTGTGAAGGGAACTAAATTTGCTTCTATTTTAACTAATCCGCCGATTAGAGCAGGGAAAAAAGTCGTTCATGATATTTTTGAGCAAAGCTATGAACGGTTAGCTGTGAATGGAGAGCTTTGGATTGTGATTCAAAAGAAACAAGGAGCCCCGTCTGCTATTGCGAGATTAGAGGAACTTTTTAAAGAGGTAAATATAGTAGAAAAGAAAAAAGGGTATTTTATAATTCAAGCAAAAAAGATTGACTAGTCCTTTTTGTTGTGATAGCATTGTATAATGCCAATATAATATTTTTCTGAAACTCGCAATTTTATCCAACTTATTGTATAAAATTGGTGTAAGAAGGAAAAACTAACAGAATAATATTAGAAATATGAAAATGTGGTTTTTTGATTGGAAAACCCTTTTTCTTTTTGTCTTATAAAAATGGGTTTTTAAATCCTTTTTATAGGATGTTAATAGATGTACTATAACGTTTGATTTGAGGGGTGAATCAGTTGACAGGTCAACTTGTTCAGTATGGACGACACCGCCAGCGGAGAAGCTACGCACGAATTAGTGAGGTTTTAGAATTACCAAATCTTATTGAAATCCAAACCTCTTCCTATCAATGGTTTTTAGATGAGGGATTGCGAGAAATGTTCCAGGACATTTCGCCTATTGAAGATTTTACTGGCAATTTATCACTTGATTTCATTGATTATAGCTTGGGTGATCCAAAGTATTCAGTGGAAGAATCGAAAGAGCGAGATGTTACATATTCTGCACCTTTGCGTGTGAAGGTCCGTCTTGTGAATAAAGAAACAGGAGAAGTAAAAGACCAAGATGTATTCATGGGTGATTTCCCGCTTATGACTGAAACTGGTACTTTTGTTATTAATGGTGCGGAACGTGTTATTGTTTCTCAGTTAGTACGTTCTCCAAGTGTTTATTACAATGGGAAACTTGATAAAAACGGGAAAAAAGGATTTACTGCAACGGTAATCCCTAACCGTGGAGCATGGCTAGAGTATGAGACAGATGCAAAGGATGTTGTATATGTACGTATTGATCGTACACGTAAACTTCCAGTCACTGTTCTTTTGCGTGCATTAGGATTTGGTTCTGACCAAGAGATTCTTGAATTAATTGGTGACAATGAATATTTACGCAATACTTTAGAAAAAGACAACACAGAAGGAACAGACAAAGCGCTATTAGAGATTTATGAACGTCTGCGTCCAGGTGAACCACCTACTGTTGAAAACGCAAAAAGTCTTTTAGTATCAAGATTTTTCGATCCAAAAAGATATGATCTTGCGAATGTAGGTCGTTATAAAATTAATAAAAAGCTTCATATTAAAAATAGATTATTTGGTCAACGATTGGCGGAAACACTAGTGGATCCTGAAACAGGAGAAATCATTGCTGAAAAAGGAACACTTCTAGATCGCCGTGCACTTGATCGTATTATTCCAAATCTAGAAAACAATATCGGATTTAAAAAGCTAAGCCCTTATGGTGGTGTGCTGGAAGATGATGTTACTGTTCAATCAGTGAAAATTTATTCACCACTAGATGAGGGAGACAAAGAAATTAATGTTATTAGTAATGCATATGTAGAAGAAGCTGTGAAAAATATTTCTCCTGCAGATATTATTGCTTCTATTAGTTATTTCTTTAACCTATTACATGGTGTAGGTTTAACAGATGATATTGACCATTTAGGTAACAGACGTCTACGTTCTGTAGGTGAACTGTTACAAAACCAATTCCGTATTGGTTTATCTAGAATGGAGCGTGTTGTTCGTGAAAGAATGTCTATTCAAGATACGAATACCATTACTCCACAACAATTAATCAATATTAGACCTGTTATTGCATCTATTAAAGAATTTTTCGGAAGTTCTCAGCTATCTCAATTTATGGACCAAACAAATCCGTTAGCAGAGCTGACGCATAAACGCCGTCTATCTGCATTAGGACCTGGTGGTTTAACAAGAGAACGTGCAGGAATGGAAGTTCGTGACGTTCACTATTCTCACTATGGCCGTATGTGTCCAATTGAAACACCTGAGGGACCAAACATTGGTTTGATTAACTCCCTATCTTCTTATGCAAAAGTAAATCGATTCGGATTTATTGAAACGCCGTATCGCCGTGTTGATCCTGAAACAGGTAAAGTATCATCACGAATTGATTATTTAACTGCTGATGAGCAAGATAACTATGTTGTTGCCCAAGCGAATTCTCGTTTAGGAGATGACGGTTCTTTCTTAGATGAAGATGTAGTTGCGCGTTTCCGTGATGAGAACGTTGTTGTTAATCGTGATCGTATAGATTATATGGACGTTTCTCCAAAGCAGGTTGTATCTGCTGCGACAGCGTGTATCCCGTTCTTAGAAAACGATGACTCTAACCGTGCCTTGATGGGAGCGAACATGCAACGACAAGCGGTACCTTTAATGCAGCCGGAAGCTCCAAGAGTAGGAACTGGAATGGAATATGTTTCAGGGAAAGACTCAGGTGCAGCTGTTATCTGTAAGCACCCTGGTATTGTTGAACATGTAGAAGCACGTGAAGTTTGGGTTAGACGTATTTCTGAAGTGGATGGTCAAGAAGTAAAAGGAAATCTTGATAAATATAAAATGCTTAAATTTGTTCGTTCAAACCAAGGTACATGCTATAACCAACGCCCAATCGTTGCTGTTGGTGATAGAGTAACTAAAGGGGAAGTTCTAGCGGATGGACCTTCAATGGAACTTGGAGAATTAGCACTTGGACGTAACGTATTAGTTGCCTTTATGACATGGGACGGATACAACTACGAGGATGCTATTATCATGAGCGAACGCTTAGTGAAAGATGATGTATATACTTCTATTCATATTGAAGAATATGAATCAGAATCTCGTGATACAAAGCTAGGACCGGAAGAAATAACACGTGATATCCCGAATGTTGGGGAAGATGCTTTGCGCAACTTAGATGATCGCGGTATTATTCGTATCGGTGCAGAAGTGAAAGATGGCGACTTGCTAGTTGGTAAAGTTACACCTAAAGGAGTAACGGAATTAACAGCTGAGGAGCGTTTATTACATGCTATCTTTGGTGAAAAAGCACGTGAAGTTCGTGATACAAGCTTACGTGTTCCACATGGTGGCGGCGGTATTGTTCATGATGTTAAAGTCTTCAACAGAGAAGATGGAGACGAATTACCACCAGGTGTTAACCAATTAGTGCGCGTATATATTGTTCAAAAACGTAAAATCCATGAAGGCGATAAGATGGCAGGTCGTCACGGTAATAAAGGGGTTATCTCTCGAATTTTACCAGAAGAAGATATGCCGTATTTACCAGACGGAACACCAGTTGACATCATGTTAAACCCACTAGGTGTACCATCACGTATGAACATCGGTCAGGTATTAGAATTGCATCTTGGAATGGCTGCGAGAAGTCTTAACATCCATGTTGCATCTCCAGTATTTGATGGTGCGCGTGAAGAAGACGTATGGGAAACAATTAGAGAAGCTGGAATGGCGCAGGATGCCAAAACAGTACTTTATGACGGACGTTCCGGTGAACCTTTTGATAACCGTGTATCCGTTGGTGTTATGTATATGATCAAACTTGCTCACATGGTTGATGATAAACTACATGCTCGTTCAACTGGACCATATTCTTTAGTAACGCAACAACCACTAGGAGGAAAAGCTCAATTTGGTGGTCAGCGTTTTGGAGAGATGGAGGTTTGGGCGCTTGAAGCTTATGGAGCAGCTTATACTTTACAAGAAATTCTTACCGTTAAATCAGATGACGTTGTTGGTCGTGTGAAAACGTATGAAGCAATTGTTAAAGGAGAGAATGTTCCAGAACCAGGAGTACCTGAATCATTCCGCGTATTAATGAAAGAGCTACAAAGCTTAGGTTTAGATGTAAAAATCTTATCTAGCACCGAGGAAGAAATTGAAATGAGAGACACAGACGATGATGATGACATTCATCAAGCTGAATCTCTAACAATTGTTTCGGAAACTAAAGAGCCTGAGTCAGAAAAGGTAGGCATGCAAGAATAATAAGGTAATGAACATGGCCTGTCTAAAAACGAAAGGGTCAGACTCCACCATGAAGACATCTAGATAGAAGATCCTTATATATCTTTTATAAATAGATTATTCACGTTGAGGTCAGACCCTTTTGTGACGGCCTGTCTTTGATTATAAATGTTTTTAAGATGCTTTAAGTAAGGCAAAAGCCTGAAGATCGAAAGGGAGGTAGGACCCTTGTTGGATGTTAATAATTTTGAATATATGAAAATAGGTCTAGCTTCACCAGACAAAATCCGTTCTTGGTCATTTGGTGAAGTCAAAAAGCCAGAAACAATTAACTATCGTACTTTAAAACCGGAAAAGGATGGCTTGTTCTGTGAGCGTATTTTTGGTCCTACAAAAGACTGGGAATGTCACTGTGGTAAATACAAGCGTGTTAGATACAAAGGCGTAGTTTGTGATCGCTGTGGAGTGGAAGTTACTCGTGCAAAAGTTCGTCGTGAACGTATGGGTCATATCGAATTAGCAGCTCCGGTTTCGCATATTTGGTACTTTAAAGGAATCCCTAGTCGTATGGGGCTTGTGCTGGATATGTCTCCACGTGCGTTGGAAGAAGTTATTTATTTTGCTTCTTACGTAGTAACAGATCCAGGCGATACTGCTCTTGAGAAAAAACAACTTCTTTCTGAAAAAGAATATAGAGCATACCGTGACAAATACGGCGTGAAATTCCAAGCTTCTATGGGAGCTGAATCAATTAAAAAACTACTTTCTGACATTGATTTAAATAAAGATGTAGAAGCATTAAAAGAAGAATTGAAAACTGCACAAGGTCAAAGAAGAACTCGTGCAATTAAAAGACTAGAAGTATTAGAAGCATTCCGTGGTTCTGGTAATGAGCCTTCTTGGATGATTCTTGATGTACTTCCAGTAATTCCTCCAGAATTACGCCCAATGGTTCAATTAGATGGTGGACGTTTTGCAACTTCTGACCTAAATGATTTATATCGTCGTGTTATTAACCGTAATAATCGCTTAAAGAGATTATTAGACTTAGGAGCACCAAGCATTATCGTGCAAAACGAAAAGCGTATGCTTCAAGAAGCGGTTGACGCATTGATTGATAACGGCCGTCGTGGACGTCCGGTAACAGGTCCTGGTAACAGACCACTTAAATCTCTATCTCATATGCTAAAAGGTAAGCAAGGACGTTTCCGTCAAAACTTACTAGGGAAACGTGTTGACTATTCTGGACGTTCTGTTATCGTTGTTGGTCCGAACTTAAAGATGTATCAATGCGGTCTGCCTAGAGAAATGGCAATTGAATTGTTTAAGCCTTTCGTTATGAAAGAGTTAGTAGAAAAAGGCATTGCTCATAATATTAAGTCTGCAAAAAGGAAAATTGAAAGACTTCAACCAGAAGTTTGGGATGTACTTGAAGAAGTAATTAAGGAGCATCCAGTATTACTTAACCGCGCCCCTACTCTACATAGATTGGGAATCCAAGCGTTTGAACCAACTTTAGTAGAAGGTCGTGCGATTCGTCTTCATCCGCTTGTATGTACAGCATACAACGCTGACTTTGACGGTGACCAAATGGCGGTTCACGTTCCTTTATCTTCTGAGGCACAAGCGGAAGCGCGTTTACTTATGCTTGCAGCTCAAAATATCTTGAACCCTAAAGATGGTAAACCGGTTGTTACTCCTTCACAGGATATGGTATTAGGAAACTATTACTTAACATTAGAACGTGAAGGTGCGGTTGGAGAAGGTATGATCTTCAATGACACGAGCGAAGCAATCTTAGCTTACCAAAATGGTTATGTACATTTACACACACGTGTAGCAGTACGGGCTAGCTCTTTAAATAATGAAACATTTACAGAAGAGCAAAATAATCAATTGCTATTAACAACAGTTGGTAAGTTAATATTTAATGAAATTTTACCAAAATCGTTCCCATACATTAACGAACCTACTAAAACAAATCTAGAAGAAAAAACTCCTGAAAGATACTTTGTTGAGCCAGGTGTAGATGTTCCTGCTGCTATCAGAGAGTTGCCGATTCTTGATCCGTTTAAAAAGAAAATTTTAGGGAATATAATCGCTGAAGTATTTAAACGATTCAAGATCACTGAAACTTCTAAGATGTTGGATAGAATGAAAGATTTAGGATTTAAACATTCTACAAAAGCCGGTATTACTGTTGGTGTGGCTGACATCGTTGTATTAGGTGAAAAACAAGAAATTATCGACGAAGCACAAAGTAAAGTTGATAATGTTATGAAACAATTTAAACGTGGATTAATTACAGAGGAAGAGCGTTATGATCGTGTAATTTCTATCTGGAGTGCTGCGAAAGATACAATTCAAGCGAAGCTAATGAAGTCCTTGGATAAACGAAATCCAATCTTTATGATGAGTGACTCAGGTGCCCGTGGTAACGCATCTAACTTTACGCAGCTTGCTGGTATGCGTGGTTTGATGGCCAACCCGGCTGGTAGAATTATCGAGTTACCGATTATCTCAAGTTTCCGTGAAGGATTAACAGTATTAGAGTACTTTATCTCTACTCACGGTGCGCGTAAAGGTCTTGCCGATACAGCACTGAAAACAGCAGACTCTGGTTACTTAACTCGTCGTCTAGTAGACGTAGCACAGGATGTTATTGTGCGTGATGATGATTGTGGTACAGATAGAGGATTGTTAGTTTCTGCTCTTAGAGAGGGTACAGAAATTATTGAATCTCTTGATGAGCGTTTAATTGGACGTTATGCAAGAAAGGCCATTAAACATCCAGAAACGAAGGAAGTTCTTGTTCCTGAAAATGGACTTATTACAGAAGATTTAGCTGTGGAAATTGTTGAAGCTAATATTGAAGAAGTATGGATCCGTTCTGCGTTTACATGTAATACTCGTCACGGAGTATGTAAAAAATGTTATGGTCGCAACCTAGCGACTGGCCAAGAGGTAGAAGTAGGGGAAGCTGTTGGTATTATTGCGGCACAATCCATCGGTGAACCGGGTACACAGTTAACAATGCGTACATTCCATACAGGTGGGGTTGCTGGAGACGATATTACACAAGGTTTACCTCGTATTCAGGAAATATTCGAAGCTCGTAATCCAAAAGGGCAAGCGGTTATCACTGAAATGGCTGGTGTTGTTGTTGGTATCAATGAAGGTAGAGACCGTCAACATGAAATTGTTGTTCAAGGTGAATTAGAAACTAGAACATATACTGCTCCTTACACAGCTAGATTGAAAGTTAAAATCGATGATGTTGTAGAACAAGGTCAGGAATTAACAGAAGGATCTATTGATCCGAAAGAGTTAATTAAAGTGAAAAACGTTACAGCAGTACAAGAGTATCTACTTCGCGAAGTACAAAAAGTATATCGTATGCAAGGGGTAGAAATTGGGGATAAACACGTAGAAGTAATGGTTCGCCAAATGCTACGTAAAATCAGAGTAGTGGATGCTGGTGAGACAGATGTATTACCAGGTACACTATTGGATATTCACCAATTTACTGATGCGAACGCAAAAGCTTTACGCGAAGGCAAACTTCCTGCAACGGGTAGACCAGTATTGCTTGGTATTACGAAAGCATCTCTTGAAACTGATTCATTCCTATCAGCCGCATCATTCCAAGAAACTACAAGAGTTCTGACAGATGCTGCGATTAAAGGGAAACGTGATGAATTACTAGGATTAAAAGAGAATGTAATTATTGGTAAATTGGTTCCGGCTGGAACAGGTATGCCAAGATACCGTCATGCTGAACCTGTTACTGTAGAAGAGTTAACGGAAGAGTCGGTTACTGTAGAGTAATTAATGATAAATTGATTTGTTCCGAAAAAAAGCACGTGGTCAATGTGGGGAGTTATGGATGAAAAGAGCGATAACTTCTCACAAACCATGACTTTTTGGAACATATCTATTTATTCCTATTAAAGTTTTTTGGGAAATTAATTGACATCTAATTTTATAGATGATACTATATCAAAGGTGCTCCTATTCACCTGTTGCTTTGGAGGATATCAAAATGTCTTATGAAAAAGTACTACAGGCAAGTAAGATAGTAGTAGGAACAAAGCAAACAGTAAAAGCGTTAAAAAAGGGAATTGCTACTGAAGTTATCGTTGCAGAAGATGCTGATCCGATGTTAATTAGAAAAGTATCTGAGGTAGCTGAAGAAGTGAAAACACCCATTATACTTGTTGAATCCATGAAGAAGCTCGGCGAATCATGTGGAATAGAAGTAGGCGCAGCAACTGTTGCCATAATTAATTAAAACTGTTTTTATGGAATATACCATGAAAACTTTGTTTTTGCCCTAATATGAACCACCTGGATGTGTGGGCTTCAAACATAAAAGGAAGGGAGGAAAAAGAAATGCCTACAATTAACCAATTAGTACGCAAGCCTCGTCAATCTGCTGAAGAAAAGTCGAAGTCTCCTGCGTTAAACAAAGGTTATAACAGTTTCAAAAAAGCACAAACAAACGTATCTTCACCTCAAAAACGTGGGGTATGTACTCGTGTTGGTACAATGACACCGAAAAAACCAAACTCTGCATTACGTAAATATGCACGTGTTCGTTTAACAAACGGTATCGAAGTAACAGCATACATTCCTGGTATTGGTCACAACCTACAAGAACACAGTGTTGTACTAATCCGTGGAGGACGTGTAAAAGACTTACCGGGGGTACGTTATCATATCGTACGCGGTGCGCTTGATACTGCTGGTGTTAACAACCGTATGCAAGGTCGTTCTAAATACGGTACTAAAAAGCCAAAAGCAGCTAAAAAATAATAAATTAGATTTTATAGCATAATTGAAAGGAGGAAATCAAATGCCACGTAAAGGTCCTGTAGCAAAAAGAGACGTGTTACCAGATCCGATTTACAATTCAAAGCTTGTATCTCGTTTAATCAACAAAATGATGATCGATGGTAAAAGAGGGAAAGCTCAAGCTATCCTATATTCAGCATTCGAAATCGTTGCTGAGCGTTCTGGAAAAGAAGCAATCGAAGTATTTGATCAAGCATTAAAGAATATCATGCCAGTTCTTGAAGTAAGAGCACGCCGTGTTGGTGGTTCTAACTATCAAGTTCCAGTGGAGGTTCGTCCTGAAAGACGTACAACTTTAGGTCTTCGCTGGTTAGTTAACTATTCTCGTCTTCGTGGTGAGAAAACAATGGAAGAGAGACTAGCTAACGAAATTCTTGATGCAGCAAACAATACTGGTGCATCTGTGAAGAAACGTGAAGATACTCATAAAATGGCTGAAGCAAACAAAGCGTTTGCTCACTATCGTTGGTAAGATTATTATTTACAAAAATACTTTCATTATGAAAGGAGAAAGACCAAATGGCAAGAGAGTTCTCCTTAGAAAACACTCGTAATATTGGTATCATGGCACACATTGATGCTGGTAAAACGACTACAACTGAGCGTGTACTTTATTACACTGGTCGTATCCACAAAATTGGTGAAACTCACGAAGGTGCATCTCAAATGGACTGGATGGAGCAAGAACAAGAACGTGGAATTACCATTACATCAGCAGCAACAACTGCACAATGGAAAGGTAACCGTGTAAACATTATCGATACTCCAGGACACGTAGACTTCACTGTAGAAGTTGAACGTTCTCTTCGTGTACTTGATGGTGCTGTTGCAGTACTTGATGCTCAATCAGGTGTTGAGCCGCAAACAGAAACAGTTTGGCGTCAAGCAACAACTTACGGTGTACCTCGTGTAGTATTCGTAAACAAAATGGATAAAATTGGTGCAGACTTCCTTTATTCATTAAAAACTTTACATGATCGTTTACAAGCAAACGCTCATGCAATTCAACTTCCAATCGGTGCTGAAGATCAATTCGAAGGTATCATTGATTTAGTTGAAATGAAAGCAACATTCTACGGAAATGACCTTGGAACTGATATCCAAGAGCGTGAAATTCCTGAAGAATATAAAGAACTAGCTGACGAATACCATGAAAAATTGGTTGAAGCAGTAGCAGAACTTGATGAAGAATTAATGGAAAAATACCTTGGTGGTGAAGAAATCACTACTGATGAGTTAAAAGCTGCTATCCGTAAAGGTACAGTTAACGTTGAATTCTATCCAGTAATCTGTGGTTCGGCTTTCAAAAACAAAGGTGTACAAAAAATGCTTGATGCTGTAATTGAATACTTACCATCTCCATTAGATGTACCTGCAATCAAAGGTACTGCTCCTGATTCAGATGAAGTAGTTGAAAAGCATTCAAGTGATGAAGAGCCATTTGCTGCACTTGCATTTAAAGTAATGACAGATCCATTCGTTGGTAAACTGACATTCTTCCGTGTATACTCTGGTACGTTGAGCTCAGGTTCTTACGTACAAAACTCTACAAAAGGTAAGCGTGAGCGTGTTGGACGTATCCTTCAAATGCATGCGAATAGCCGTCAAGAGATTACAGAAGTATATGCTGGTGATATTGCAGCAGCAGTTGGTTTAAAAGATACTACAACTGGAGATACTCTATGTGATGAAAAGAATTTAGTAATCTTAGAATCAATGGAATTCCCAGAGCCAGTTATCGAATTGTCTATCGAACCAAAATCAAAAGCTGACCAAGATAAAATGACAACTGCACTACAAAAATTACAAGAAGAAGATCCAACATTCCGTGCACATACTAACCAGGAAACTGGCCAAGTAATCATTGCTGGTATGGGTGAACTTCACTTAGATATTCTTGTAGACCGTATGCGTCGTGAATTCAAGGTAGAAGCTAATGTTGGTGCACCTCAGGTTGCTTACCGTGAAACATTCCGTTCATCTGCAGCAGTTGAAGGGAAATTCACTCGTCAATCTGGTGGTCGTGGACAATATGGTCACGTTTGGATCGAATTTGCTCCAAATGAAGAAGGTAAAGGATTCGAATTTGAAAATGCTATCGTCGGTGGGGTTGTTCCTCGTGAATACATCGCTCCAGTTCAAGCTGGTCTTGAAGATGCATTGCAAAGAGGAGTACTTGCTGGTTACCCATTGGTTGACATCAAAGCTAAATTGTTTGATGGTTCATACCATGATGTTGACTCATCTGAAATGGCGTTCAAAATCGCTGCTTCAATGGCATTGAAAAATGCAGCATCTAAATGTAATCCTGTAATTCTTGAACCTGTTATGAAAGTTGAAGTTATCATTCCTGAAGAGTACATGGGTGATATCATGGGTAACATTACTTCACGTCGTGGACGTGTAGAAGGTATGGAAGCTCGTGGTAACGCACAAGTAGTTCGTGCAATGGTTCCTCTTTCTGAAATGTTTGGTTACGCTACGACATTACGTTCAAGCACGCAAGGTCGTGGAGTATTCTCAATGGTATTTGACCATTATGAAGAAGTACCAAAATCAATCTCTGAAGAGATCATCAAAAAAAATAAAGGGTAATTGTTGATTTTACCTTTTTAATGAAGTATAACTACTATGTAAGCAATAAAGCTGTGATGAATAATCACAGCTCTATAAAAATACTTAATTTTTTACAAATCAAAGGAGGATTTTCCTAATGGCAAAAGCTAAATACGATCGTTCGAAGCCACACGTAAATATTGGAACTATTGGTCACGTTGACCATGGTAAAACTACTTTAACAGCTGCTATCACAACTGTACTTGCAAAAGCAGGTGGAGCTGAAGCTCGCGGTTATGATCAAATCGACGCTGCTCCAGAAGAGCGTGAGCGTGGAATCACAATCTCAACTGCACACGTTGAGTATGAAACTGAAACTCGTCACTATGCACACGTTGACTGCCCAGGACATGCTGACTATGTTAAAAACATGATTACTGGTGCTGCTCAAATGGATGGTGGAATCCTAGTAGTATCTGCTACTGATGGTCCAATGCCACAAACTCGTGAGCACATCCTTCTTTCTCGTCAAGTAGGTGTACCTCACTTAGTAGTATTCTTAAACAAATGTGATATGGTTGATGACGAAGAGTTATTAGAATTAGTAGAAATGGAAGTACGCGACCTATTATCAGAATATGAATTCCCTGGTGATGATATTCCAGTAATTAAAGGTTCTGCTCTTAAAGCTCTTGAAGGAGAAGCTTCTTGGGAAGAAAAAATCGTTGAGCTAATGGCTGCTGTTGACGAATATATCCCAACTCCAACTCGTGACACTGACAAACCATTTATGATGCCAGTTGAGGATGTATTCTCAATCACTGGTCGTGGTACGGTTGCAACTGGTCGTGTTGAGCGTGGACAAGTTAAAGTTGGTGACGTTGTAGACATCATCGGTTTAGCTGAAGAGAAAAAATCAACTACTGTAACTGGTGTTGAAATGTTCCGTAAATTACTTGATTATGCTGAAGCTGGAGATAACATTGGTGCTCTTCTTCGTGGGGTTGCTCGTGAAGATATCCAACGTGGTCAAGTATTAGCAAAACCAGGTACAATTACTCCACACGTAAAGTTCAAAGCTGAAGTTTACGTATTATCAAAAGAAGAAGGTGGACGTCATACTCCATTCTTCACTAACTACCGTCCACAGTTCTACTTCCGTACAACTGATGTAACTGGTATTTGTAACTTACCTGAAGGCGTAGAAATGGTTATGCCTGGCGATAACATCGAAATGGATGTTGAATTGATTTCTTCAATCGCTATCGAAGAAGGAACTAAATTCTCTATTCGTGAAGGTGGACGTACAGTAGGCGCTGGTGTCGTTGCTACTATCGTTGAATAATAATGTATGATAAAAAACAAGCTGATTCGTCAGCTTGTTTTTTTTATATAAATAAAGCAATTGGCATTATTGTTGGGGGATGAAAATAAGAACATTTTGATCAACTAGCAACTATAATAGCAATTTTTAAATAATAGTTAGGATGATTTAGGTGTTAATAATAAGAATGATTGCAAGTATGTTTAAAGATCATAGAGAACAGCTATAATAATTAGAAGTATTAATATAGAAGAAACAGGTTTTCCAGTATCTTACTATATAATCTACAATTGATTTTTGTTATTATGTAAAAGTCCTATTAAAAGATAAGTTTAAATCAATATATCATTAGCTTTTAATTGACTGACTATTATACATTGGCTTGAAATATCATGTCAGTATATGTATAATAATCTGAGTGTACTAAAACGAAAGAAAAATAATAATTGTTGTTGCTTTTCTAGGCGTTTTTATGTATAATAGACAATGTTGGTCTTTGACTGCGATGATGTGGGAGGTTGCTGACACACCCGGCCGCTTTGCCATGGCGAGTGTGTGGGAAATTCCTGCGGAGAATGTCTATTCTAAAATAGGCGAAAAGGAGGGAAAATAATGGCAAAACAAAAAATTCGTATTCGTTTAAAAGCGTATGATCATAGAATTTTGGATCAATCAGCTGAGAAAATTGTTGAAACTGCAAAACGTTCTGGTGCTGCTGTATCTGGACCGATTCCGTTACCGACAGAAAAGTCTATATACACAATCCTACGTGCGGTTCATAAATATAAAGATTCTCGTGAACAGTTTGAAATGCGTACGCATAAACGTCTAATCGACATCGTGAACCCAACTCCACAAACAGTTGATTCACTAATGCGTCTGGATTTACCATCAGGTGTAGATATCGAAATTAAACTTTAATGAATAAATTTTACTAACAATCTAGGA
>NZ_DALZDK010000032.1:33978-66991 GCF_031978665.1 Niallia sp.
TAGATATCGAAATTAAATTATAATTGAAATAAACATTTAAACTATCAGGAGGTGTGACTTAAATGACCAAAGGAATCTTAGGAAGAAAAATAGGTATGACTCAAGTATTCGCTGAAAACGGCAATCTTATCCCAGTAACAGTAGTTGAAGCTGCTGAAAACGTTGTTCTTCAAAAGAAAACTGTTGAAGCTGATGGCTATACAGCAGTTCAAATCGGTTTTGAAAACAAACGTGAAAAGTTAGCTAACAAACCTGAACAAGGGCATGTTGCTAAAGCAAGTACTGCTCCTAAGCGCTTCGTTCGTGAATTCAGAGATGTTAGCGTGGATGAGTATGAGGTTGGTCAAGAAGTCAATGTAAGTATTTTCGCTGAAGGCGATGTAGTAGATGTAACAGGTATCTCTAAAGGGAAAGGTTTCCAAGGTTCAATTAAGCGCCATGGACAATCTCGTGGACCAATGGCTCACGGATCTCGTTACCATCGTCGTCCGGGTTCAATGGGACCTGTAGCACCAAACCGCGTATTTAAAGGGAAAGCATTACCTGGTCGTATGGGCGGAGAACAAATTACTGTTCAAAACTTAGAGATCGTTAAAGTAGATGCAGAACGCAATCTTCTATTAATTAAAGGTAATGTACCTGGAGCTAGAAAAGCGTTATTAAAAATTAAAACTGCTGTTAAAGCATAATTATTAATCTGGAAAGGAGGAAATAAGAATGCCTAAAGTTGCATTATTCAACCAAGACGGTACGCAAGCTGGAGATATCGAATTAAACGAATCTGTATTTGGTATCGAGCCTAACAACCATGTTTTATTTGAAGCAGTTGTTATGCAAAGAGCTTCTTTACGTCAAGGAACTCATAAAACTAAAATTCGTTCTGAAGTAGCAGGCGGTGGACGTAAGCCATGGCGCCAAAAAGGAACAGGCCGCGCGCGTCAAGGTTCTATCCGTTCTCCACAATGGCGCGGAGGTGGAACTGTATTTGGACCAGTTCCACGTAGCTACAGCTACAAATTACCTAAAAAAGTTCGTAGACTAGCAATTAAATCTGCATTATCTACTAAAGTATTAGAAGAAAATATTTTAGTATTACAAAGCCTTGCTTTTGATGCACCTAAAACTAAAGATTTCAAAGCGGTACTAGGTAATCTTTCTGTTGAAAAGAAAGCATTAATCGTTACAGCTGACCTTGATGAAAACGTAGCATTATCTGCTCGTAACATCCCGGGGGTAACAGTTGTTACTGCTACTGGAATTACAGTTTTAGATGTTTTAAACCATGATAAATTAATCATGACAAAAGCAGCGGTTGAAAAAGTAGAGGAGGTGCTTGCATAATGGATGCACGCGATACGATTAAGCGCCCCGTTATCACTGAACGTTCTACTGATTTAATGGTTGATAAAAAATACACGTTTGAAGTTGATGTAAGAGCTAATAAAACTCAAGTTAAAGATGCTGTTGAAGAAATCTTTGGCGTAAAAGTTGAAAAAGTTAACATCATGAACTACAAAGGTAAGTTCAAACGTATGGGACGTTTCGGAGGATACACAAACAAACGTCGTAAGGCAATTGTTAAATTAACAGCTGACAGCAAAGAAATCGAATTCTTTGAAGCTTAATAATAATATTTAGAAGAGGAGGGAACACAAATGGCGATTAAAAAATACAAACCTACCTCCAATGGTCGACGTAACATGACGTCATCTGACTTTAGTGAAATCACTACAAGTACTCCAGAGAAGTCATTGCTTGCTCCTTTACACAGAAAAGGCGGCCGTAATAACCAAGGTAAGTTAACTGTTCGTCATCAAGGTGGAGGTCATAAGCGTCAATATCGTATTATCGATTTTAAACGTGACAAAGATGGCATTCCAGGACGCGTTGCTACGATTGAGTATGATCCAAACAGATCTGCTAACATCGCGTTAATCAATTATGTAGACGGTGAAAAACGCTACATTCTTGCACCGAAAAATTTAGAAGTTGGATTAGAAGTTATGTCAGGACCTGAGGCTGATATCAAGCCAGGTAATGCACTACCACTTTCTAATATCCCAGTGGGTACAGTTATCCACAATATCGAATTAAAACCAGGTAAAGGTGGACAATTAGTTCGCTCTGCTGGAACAAGCGCTCAAGTGCTTGGTAAAGAAGGTAAATACGTACTAGTACGTTTAAATTCTGGTGAAGTTCGTTTGATTCTTGCTACTTGCCGTGCTTCAATCGGTCAAGTTGGTAATGAACAACACGAATTAATCAATATTGGTAAAGCAGGTCGTAATCGTTGGTTAGGTAAACGCCCAACTGTACGTGGATCTGTAATGAACCCTAATGACCATCCACACGGTGGTGGTGAAGGACGTGCGCCAATCGGACGTAAATCACCAATGTCTCCTTGGGGTAAACCAACTCTTGGTTACAAAACACGTAGCAAGAAAAATAAATCTGATAAATTTATCGTACGTAGCCGTAAAAAATAACGGGGTTGAACTACGGTTCAATGATAGAACCGTAGAACAATCACGAAGGGAGGTTCCATTATGGGTCGCAGCTTAAAAAAAGGACCTTTTGTTGATGAACATTTACTAACAAAGATCGAAAAATTAAGTGATAGTGATAAGAAGCAAGTTGTTAAAACTTGGTCTCGTCGTTCTACGATCTTCCCACAATTCATCGGTCAAACAATCGCTGTTTATGATGGTCGTAAACATGTTCCAGTTTACGTTACTGAAGACATGGTAGGTCACAAACTTGGAGAATTTGCTCCAACTCGTACTTACAAAGGTCATGCAAGTGACGATAAGAAAACAAGACGTTAATGAGAGGAGGGCATTCCAATGCAAGCAAAAGCTGTTGCAAATACAGTTCGTATTGCTCCTCGTAAAGCTCGTTTAGTCGTAGATTTAATTCGAGGAAAGCAAGTTGGTGAAGCGGTAGCAATTTTGAAGTTAACTCCAAAAGCAGCTTCTCCAATCATAGAGAAAGTTTTAAAATCTGCTGTTGCTAATGCAGAGCATAACTACGAAATGGATATTAATAACCTAGTGGTTGAGCAAGCATACGTTAATGAAGGACCAACTCTAAAGAGATTCCGTCCACGTGCACAAGGTCGTGCAAGTCAAATCAACAAGCGTACTAGCCACATCACTATCGTTTTATCAGAAAAGAAGGAGGGGTAATTAGTGGGTCAAAAAGTAAATCCAGTCGGTTTACGTGTTGGGATCATTCGTGACTGGGAATCTAAATGGTTCGCAGGTAAAGACTATGCTGATCTTTTACACGAAGACCTAAAGGTACGTGAGTATATTACAAAACGCCTAAGCGATGCTTCTGTTTCTAAAGTAGAAATCGAGCGTGCTGCTAACCGCTTAAATGTTACTATCCACACTGCTAAACCAGGTATGGTTATTGGTAAAGGTGGTACAGAAGTTGAAGCTTTACGTAAAGCTCTTAACTCACTTACTGGCAAACGTGTACACATCAATATCTTAGAAATCAAAAGAGCAGACATGGATGCGAAACTTGTTGCTGAGAACATCGCTCGTCAATTAGAAAACCGTGTATCTTTCCGTCGTGCTCAAAAACAAGCAATCCAACGTTCTATGCGCGCTGGTGCTAAAGGTATTAAAACAATGGTATCAGGTCGTTTAGGCGGCGCGGATATCGCACGTTCAGAGTCTTATAGCGAAGGAACTGTTCCATTGCACACTCTACGCGCAGATATCGATTATGCAACTGCAGAAGCTGATACAACTTATGGTAAATTAGGTGTAAAAGTTTGGATCTATCGTGGAGAGATCCTTCCAACGAAGAAGAAAACTGAGGAAGGAGGCAAATAATATGTTACTACCTAAACGTGTAAAATATCGTCGTGTACACCGTGGTAAAATGCGTGGTCAAGCAAAAGGTGGTACGCAAGTAGCATTCGGTGAATATGGTTTACAATCTTTAGAAGCTTCTTGGATTACAAACCGTCAAATCGAATCAGCACGTATTGCAATGACACGTTACATGAAACGTGGCGGTAAAGTTTGGATTAAAATTTTCCCACATAAGCCTTATACTGCTAAGCCTCTAGAAGTCCGAATGGGTTCCGGTAAGGGTGCTCCTGAAGGTTGGGTAGCAGTAGTTAAGCCTGGAAAAATTATGTTCGAAGTAGCAGGTGTATCTGAAGAGATCGCTCGTGAAGCACTTCGTCTTGCAGCGCACAAACTTCCTGTTAAATGTAAGTTTGTAAAACGTGAAGAAATTGGTGGTGAAACTAATGAAAGCTAATGAAATTCGTGACCTTACCACTGCTGAAATTGAACAAAAAGTTAAATCCTTAAAAGAAGAGCTTTTCAACCTTCGCTTTCAATTAGCGACTGGACAACTTGAAAATACAGCTCGCATTCGTGAAGTACGCAAAGCGATCGCTCGAATGAAAACTGTCATTCGTGAGAGAGAAATCGGCGTCAATAATCGATAAGTTGAGAGGAGGTTCGTAGAATGAGCGAACGCAATCAACGCAAAGTCTATACTGGTCGTGTTGTATCTGATAAAATGGATAAAACCATTACAGTTGTTGTTGAAACATACAAAAAGCACCCATTATATGGCAAACGCGTGAAATACTCTAAGAAGTATAAAGCTCATGATGAGCAAAACACAGCAAAAACAGGCGATATCGTACGCATTATGGAAACTCGCCCATTATCAGCTACAAAACGTTTCCGTCTTGTAGAAGTAGTAGAAAAAGCAGTTATTATATAATTGTTCGGAATTAAGCATCCCGAAGGGAGGTTACACACATGATTCAACAAGAATCACGTTTGAAAGTTGCTGACAACTCTGGTGCTCGTGAAGTACTTACTATTAAAGTTCTTGGTGGTTCAGGACGTAAAACTGCAAACATCGGTGATATTATCGTTTGTACAGTGAAACAAGCAACACCAGGTGGCGTTGTTAAAAAAGGTGACGTAGTTAAAGCAGTAGTCGTTAGAACTAAAAGTGGTGTTCGTCGTGCAGACGGTACTTACATTCGTTTCGATGAAAACGCATGTGTAATTATCCGTGATGATAAGAGTCCACGTGGAACACGTATCTTTGGACCAGTTGCACGCGAACTTCGCGACAATAACTTTATGAAGATTGTATCATTAGCTCCAGAAGTACTATAATATAAATTTAATTGCCTTTAAGGAGGTGCGAAAAGATGCATGTAAAAAAAGGTGACAAAGTAATGGTCATCTCTGGTAAGGATAAAGGCAAAACAGGTGTTGTTCTAGCTGCATTCCCTAAGAAAGATCGTGTGATCGTTGAAGGGATTAATATTGTTAAGAAACACTCTAAGCCATCCCAGTTGAATCCACAAGGTGGAATCAATGACCAGGAAGCCGCTATTCATGTATCCAACGTTATGCCTATCGACCCTAAAACTGGTGAACCTACTCGTGTAGGATCAAAAACGGTTGATGGTAAAAAAGTTCGCGTAGCGAAAAAATCCGGTGAAATTCTAGATAAATAGTTCAAATGAAGAAGGGAGGTACAATGAATGAGCCGCCTAAAAGAAAAATTTGTTAAAGAAACTACTCCTGCTCTTATGAGCAAGTTCAATTATAAATCAGTGATGGAAGTTCCAAAGCTGGAAAAAATCGTTGTTAACATGGGTGTCGGTGATGCTGTAGCAAATGCTAAAGCATTGGACGTTGCTGTTGAAGAATTAGCACAAATTACTGGTCAAAAGCCATTAATCACTCGTGCAAAAAAATCAATTGCAGGTTTCCGTCTACGTGAAGGAATGCCAATCGGAGCAAAAGTTACTCTTCGTGGAGAACGCATGTATCAATTCCTTGATAAACTTGTATCTGTTTCTCTTCCACGTGTACGTGACTTCCGTGGTGTATCTAAAAAATCATTTGATGGTCGCGGTAACTACACTTTAGGTGTAAAAGAACAATTGATTTTCCCTGAAATTGATTACGATAAAGTAAACAAAGTAAGAGGAATGGACATTGTTATCGTTACAACTGCAAAAACAGATGAAGAAGCTCGTGAACTGTTAACTCAATTTGGAATGCCGTTCCAAAAGTAATCTCTAATTAGGAGGCGAAGATGTGGCTAAGAAGTCAATGATTGCGAAACAAAAACGCACGCCTAAATATAAAGTACAAGAATACACACGTTGCGAACGTTGTGGTCGTCCACATTCTGTGTACCGTAAATTTAAGCTTTGCCGTATTTGTTTCCGCGAATTAGCGTATAAGGGACAAATTCCTGGTGTGAAAAAAGCTAGCTGGTAAAACCCGATATTGGGAAGGAGGTAAATACAAATGGTTATGACAGATCCAATTGCAGATTTGCTTACAAGAATCCGTAATGCGAATATGGTTCGTCACGAAAAATTAGAAGTTCCTGCTTCTAACATCAAAAAAGAGATCGCTGAAATCTTAAAGCGTGAAGGTTTTGTACGTGATGTAGAATATATCGAAGACAACAAACAAGGTATTATCCGCATTTTCTTAAAATACGGTTCAAGCAACGAGCGTGTAATTACTGGACTTAAAAGAATTAGTAAACCTGGTCTTCGTGTTTATGCGAAAGCAACAGAAGTACCTCGTGTATTAAACGGTCTTGGAATTGCATTAGTTTCTACTTCTCAAGGAGTAATTACTGATAAAGAAGCTCGTGCGAAACAAGTTGGCGGAGAAGTATTAGCATACGTTTGGTAATAATAGGTTTAATGAATGGAGGTGCAACTAAATGTCTCGTGTAGGTAAAAAACCAATCGAAGTACCAGCAGGCGTTACAGTTACTATTGATAAGAGTACTGTAACGGTGAAAGGTCCTAAAGGTGAATTAACTCGTACTTTTAATTCTGATATTGCGATCAGTTTGGAAGAAAACGTGATTAATGTAACTCGTCCTTCAGATGCGAAGGAACATCGTGCATTACATGGAACAACTCGCGCATTGTTAGCAAACATGGTTGAGGGTGTTTCAAAAGGCTTTGAGAGAGGTCTTGAATTAATCGGTGTCGGTTACCGTGCTCAAAAACAAGGAAGCAAGCTTGTATTGAACGTAGGTTACTCTCATCCAGTAGAAATCGAACCAGAAGCTGGTATTGAAATCGAAGTACCATCTGCTACGAAAGTAGTTGTAAAAGGAACTAGTAAAGAGCGTGTTGGAGCACTTGCTGCTAACATCCGTGACGTTCGCCCACCAGAACCTTACAAAGGTAAAGGTATCCGTTATGAAGGCGAATATGTACGTAGAAAAGAAGGTAAAACTGGTAAGTAATGCCGCATAGGTAAACGAAAGGAGTGACCTAAATGATTACGAAGGCTGATAAAAATCAAGTCCGTAGAAAAAGACACGCACGTGTGCGTTCTAAACTTAGCGGAACTGAAGCTCGTCCTCGTTTAAATGTGTTTCGTTCAAACAAACACATTTACGCTCAATTAATTGATGATGTTAACGGTGTAACAATCGCAAGTGCATCTTCATTAGATAAAGAGCTTAACCTTGAATCTACTGGTAACTTAGAAGCTGCAGTTAAGATCGGTGAATTAGTAGCTAAACGTGCTGTAGAAAAAGGAATTAAATCAGTAGTATTTGACCGCGGAGGATATTTATATCATGGTCGCGTAAAAGCTTTAGCTGATGCTGCTCGTGAGAACGGCCTAGAATTTTAATAGACAAAGGAGGGACATAAAAAGATGCGTCGTATTGATCCAAACAAACTTGAACTTGAAGAACGCGTAGTTACAGTTAACCGTGTAGCGAAAGTTGTTAAAGGTGGACGTCGTTTTCGTTTCTCTGCTCTAGTAGTAGTTGGGGACAAAAATGGTAACGTTGGTTTTGGTACTGGTAAAGCACAAGAAGTACCAGATGCTATTCGCAAAGCGGTTGAAGATGCGAAGAAAAATCTTATTGAAGTACCAATGGTTGGTACAACAATTCCACACCAAATTATCGGACACTTTGGAGCTGGTGAAATTCTGTTAAAACCTGCTTCAGAAGGTACTGGTGTTATCGCTGGTGGTCCAGTACGTGCTGTGCTTGAATTAGCTGGTGTAGCAGATATTTTATCTAAGTCATTAGGTACAAATACACCAATTAACATGGTTCGTGCAACTTTAGACGGTTTAAAACAATTAAAACGTGCTGAAGACGTAGCGAAGTTACGTGGAAAATCAGTAGAAGAACTGTTAGGATAAGGAGGGAAATTAGATGGCAAACAAACTGGAAATTACCCTCACTAAAAGCGTAATTGGTCGTAAGCAAGACCAACGCGAAACAGTAAAAGCTTTAGGATTACGTAAATTAAATCAAACAGTTGTGCAACAAGATAATGCTGCTATCCGTGGTATGATCAATAAAGTATCACATCTTGTAACTGTAAAAGAAAACTAAAAATCATTCTTCTTCAATAAGGAGGTGCCAAGATGAAACTTCATGAATTAAAACCTGCAGAAGGTTCTCGTCAAGAACGTAAACGCAAAGGGCGCGGTATCGGTTCAGGTAATGGTAAAACTGCTGGTAAAGGTCATAAAGGTCAAAACGCACGTTCAGGTGGGGGTGTAAGACCAGGATTTGAAGGTGGTCAAACTCCTTTATTCCGCCGTTTACCAAAACGTGGTTTTACTAATATCAACCGTAAAGAATACGCTATTGTTAATTTAGATACTCTAAATCGTTTTGAAGATGGAACTGAAGTAACTCCAGAACTTCTTATCGAAACAGGAGTTGTTAGTAACGAGAAAGCAGGAATTAAAATTCTTGCAAAAGGCAATGTAGAGAAAAAGCTTACTGTTAAAGCTCATAAATTCTCCTCTGCTGCAAAGGAAGCTATTGAAGCTGCCGGCGGTCAAACAGAGGTGATCTGATGTTTCAGACAATCTCCAATTTTATGCGTGTGGGTGAAATAAGACGAAAAATCATATTCACCCTATTAATGTTGATTATATTTCGCTTAGGTACTTTTATTCCTGTACCTTATGTGAATGCAGACTTCTTAAAAGCACAAGATGCTTTTAGTGCCTTCGGAATTTTAAATACTTTCGGTGGTGGGGCACTACAAAACTTTTCTATTCTTGCAATGGGGATCATGCCATATATTACAGCGTCCATTATTGTAAGCTTATTACAAATGGATGTTGTACCTAAATTTACGGAATGGTCAAAGCAGGGTGAGGCTGGACGTAGAAAGCTAACGCAATTTACGCGTTACTTTACGATCGTTCTAGCTCTTGTCCAAGGTTTTGGTATGTCATACGGTTTTAATAATCTTGCAGGTGGTGCACTGATTACGAAACCAGGATTTTCGTCATACTTAGTAATTTCTATTGTATTAACAGCTGGAACAGCCTTTTTAATGTGGTTAGGAGAACTAATTACGTCTAAAGGTGTTGGTAATGGTATTTCCATTATTATTTTCGCTGGTATTGCTGCAGGAATTCCTTCAATGGCTAATCAAATCTTTGCACAGCAGTTTGACAACCCAGGAGATCAATTATTCCTTCGTATTGTTACGTTAGCTTTAATTATTTTAGCTGTCGTTGCGATCGTTGTAGGAGTAATTTTCATCCAGCAAGCGCTTAGAAAGATACCTATTCAATATGCAAAAAGAATGGTTAACGGAAATAGCAGCACAGGTGGTCAATCAACACATTTACCGTTGAAAGTAAACTCTGCTGGTGTTATTCCAGTTATCTTTGCAGTTTCCTTCTTGGTAACGCCAAGAACAATTGCATCTTTCTTACCGCAAAATGACGTTACTTCCTGGATTCAACGAGTATTTGATTATACTCATCCAATAGGAATGATTATATATACAGTCTTAATTATTGCGTTTACTTATTTCTATGCTTTCATTCAGGTGAATCCAGAACAAGTTTCTGAAAACCTGAAGAAACAAGGTGGATATATCCCAGGTATTCGTCCTGGTAAAAGTACGCAAGATTATTTATCACGTGTTCTATCTCGTTTAACTCTAGTTGGAGCTCTATTCCTAGCTGTTATTGCTATACTACCTGTATTTTTCATAAATATTGCAGGGCTTCCGCAATCTGCACAGATTGGTGGAACAAGTATTATAATCGTGGTTGGGGTTGCATTGGAAACGATGAAACAATTAGAATCTCAATTAGTTAAACGACACTATAAAGGTTTTATTAAATAGTATAATTTAGGGGACATTTGTCCCTTGAATTTTATGTAAGAGAACTTGAGGGGGAATACGCATGAATTTAGTCTTAATGGGGCTCCCTGGCGCAGGTAAAGGTACTCAAGCTGAGAAGATTGTCGAGAAATATGACATCCCTCATATCTCAACTGGCGACATGTTCCGTGCGGCTATGAAAGACGAAACAGAACTTGGACTTAAGGCAAAATCTTTTATGGATAAAGGTGAACTAGTACCTGATGAAGTTACAATCGGTATTGTTCGCGAAAGACTTAGCAAGGATGACTGTGAAAAAGGCTTTCTTTTAGATGGTTTTCCTCGTACTGTTCCTCAAGCAGAAGCTTTAGAAAATATTTTGTCTGACTTAAATAAGAAACTAG
Organism: Niallia sp.; assembly: GCF_031978665.1. NCBI lineage: Bacteria > Bacillati > Bacillota > Bacilli > Caryophanales > Bacillaceae > Niallia > Niallia sp. The sequence continues at coordinate 44,530 of NZ_DALZDK010000032.1, forward strand.
ACTTTTGTATTAATGTTCAAGTGGATCAAGAGATATTAATGGAGCGCTTAACAGGCCGCCGTATTTGTAAAAGCTGTGGTGCAACATATCATCTAGTATTTAATCCGCCATCCAATCCAGATACTTGTGATCGTTGTGGAGGCGAATTATACCAACGTGCTGATGATAATGAGGCTACTGTTAAAAATCGCTTAGAAGTTAATATCAAGCAATCTCAACCATTACTTGATTTCTATGAATCAAAAGGTTATCTTCGTAACGTTAATGGACAACAAGATATTAATAAAGTATTCTTAGATCTTGATGAGTTACTAAGTACTTTAAAATAAAAGTAACTTTTGCTTTGACTAATCTGTTATCTAGCATGGAATAAATCAGAGATAATAAATAGAAGAATTGGGATGAAATGGCTGAGGAGTTTATTCCTAAACATGATGCATTTCCTTTTTTCAAAAGGTATAATAATTTTCATGGTTATATCTGTAACAAAAAAAGCATAACCGTGTTATTTTGACATGTTTATCTTCGTTAAAAGATTAATCAATTTAGATAATTGGTGCAGAGTATTTTGGATTTCATGGTAACTCCGCTTGAATTGCTTTTTTATCTAGTAGTGAAGAAGGTAATGTAACTATTATTCTTTCTATTATGACGATTGGTATTAGACCAGGTGTGCAGTTGTCGAACACTCTACGAAATCCTTATAATACGAAATCTATATGGCTTTTCAAGTGAAAGCGGGTATGTAGTGAAAGATTTAAGGCTAGACTCTTGAAGGATGAATTATTTTTCTAAGAAGAGGTCTTATAATTATATTGCTTACTTCTATACGATAAGACACAGGCTGTTGATAGAATGTTCGTAATCAAAGGAAAGATCATTTCTTTTCTAATAATGAATGATCTAGCAAGGCTAAGTTTAGTTGGTAACATTAAACTTTTTATTATTTCTTTTCTATAATTATATTTTTTTATAATTAATAGCGGACGAAGTACCTTCTCTTATGGTATAATCAATTAGTTGCAGCTTAATGCAATTTTATTATATTATAGGAGCAGTTCAGAGTAGTTTAATGTACACCGATCGTGTGACAAGAAAAGCTACACTTTGCTATATTAGTTAAGATGGATCTCGTATTTTTTATGGAAAGGAGAGATATTCGATGGCTAAAGACGATGTAATCGAAATTGAAGGCACAATCACTGAAACTTTGCCGAACGCCATGTTTAAGGTAGAATTAGAAAATGGTCATACTGTATTGGCTCACGTTTCTGGTAAAATCCGCATGCATTTCATCCGTATTTTACCTGGTGATAAAGTAACGGTTGAGTTATCTCCATATGACTTAACTCGCGGAAGAATTACTTACCGCTTTAAATAATCTGATTGCACTCCGTACTATCAAGGAGGTTAGGATAATGAAAGTTAGACCATCTGTTAAACCAATCTGCGAAAAATGTAAAGTTATCCGCAGACGTGGAAAAGTTATGGTTATCTGTGAAAACCCTAAACACAAACAAAAACAAGGTTAATAACAAGGAGGTGCGCATATAGATGGCACGTATTGCTGGTGTGGATATTCCACGTGAAAAACGTGTAGTAATATCTTTAACATACATTTACGGTATTGGAAACAATACTGCACAAAAAGTATTAGCAGAAGCTGGTGTTTCTGAAGATACACGCGTTCGTGATTTAACAGAAGATGAGTTAAATAAAATCCGTGATATTATTGACGCTTTAAAAGTAGAAGGGGATCTACGTCGTGAGATTTCTCTAAACATTAAACGTCTAATGGAAATTGGTTGTTACCGTGGTCTTCGTCACCGTCGTGGTTTACCAGTTCGCGGACAAAACACGAAAAACAACGCTCGTACACGCAAAGGTCCTCGTAAGACTGTAGCTAACAAGAAAAAATAATCGGTAAAGGAGGTACAATATAATGGCACGTAAAACTAATACACGTAAACGTCGTGTTAAAAAGAATATTGAAGCTGGTGTAGCTCATATTCGTTCTACTTTCAACAATACTATCGTAACTATTACAGACGTTCATGGAAATGCTCTTGCTTGGTCAAGCGCAGGCGCACTTGGATTCAGAGGTTCTCGTAAATCTACTCCATTTGCTGCTCAAATGGCTGCAGAAACAGCTGCTAAAGCATCTATGGAACATGGTATGAAAACTTTAGAAGTAACAGTTAAAGGACCAGGTGCAGGTCGTGAAGCAGCAATTCGCTCTCTTCAAGCTGCAGGTCTTGAAGTTACAGCAATTAGAGATGTAACTCCAGTTCCTCATAACGGTTGCCGACCACCTAAACGTCGCCGAGTTTAATTTTTCTGTATAAATTTTGTATCCTTGTCTATAATGGGATATGACTAAAACTTTTAGAACCCGTACAGATTTATTAACTAACCCAGTTGTTGTGCACAAGCGGGAACGTAAACATGGGGAATTTCGGTAAACCTTACCGAGGTTTCGACGTTTTGAAGGAGGGTATATCTTGATGATCGAAATAGAAAAACCAAAAATCGAAACGGTTGAGATCAACGATGAAGCCAAATACGGTAAATTCATCGTCGAGCCACTTGAGCGTGGATATGGTACTACTTTGGGTAACTCCTTACGTCGTATTCTACTATCCTCACTGCCAGGTGCCGCTGTCACATCCATTCAAATTGATGGGGTACTTCATGAGTTCTCAACAATTGAAGGCGTCGTAGAAGATGTTACAGCTATCATATTGAATATCAAAAAACTAGCATTGAAAATATACTCTGATGATGAAAAAACTTTAGAGATTGACATGCAAGGTGCAGGGGTAGTTACAGCAGCAGATATTACACATGATAGTGATGTAGAGATCTTAAATCCAGATCTTTATATCGCAACTTTAGGTAGCAACGGAAATTTCCGCATGCGTTTAACTGCAAAGCGTGGTCGTGGTTACACACCAGCAGAGCAAAATAAGCGTGAAGATCAGCCTATTGGTGTAATTCCTATTGACTCTATCTTCACACCAGTATCTCGTGTTTCTTATCAAGTGGAGAATACTCGTGTTGGTCAATTGACTAATTATGATAAGTTAACTTTTGACGTGTGGACTGACGGTAGTACAGGTCCTCAAGATGCTGTTGCACTTGGTGCAAAGATTTTAACTGAGCATTTAAATATCTTTGTTGGTTTAACTGATGAAGCACAAAATGCTGAGATTATGGTAGAAAAAGAAGAAGATCAAAAAGAAAAAGTTCTTGAGATGACAATCGAAGAATTAGATCTTTCTGTTCGTTCTTATAACTGCTTAAAACGTGCTGGTATTAATACCGTACAAGAATTAGCGAATAAGACGGAAGAAGATATGATGAAAGTTCGAAACTTAGGTAGAAAATCTCTAGAAGAAGTAAAACATAAATTAGAAGAGCTTGGATTAGGCTTAAGAAAAGATGACTGATTAGTCTTTTGACTGTGTCTATAAAGCTTGTACTTTAACAAAAGGAGGGAATCTCACATGGGTTACAGAAAGTTAGGACGCACAAGCGCACAACGTAAAGCTATGTTACGTGACTTAACTACAGACTTAATCATCAATGAGCGTATTGAAACAACTGAAGCTCGTGCAAAAGAACTTCGTTCTGTTGTAGAAAAAATGATTACACTTGGTAAACGTGGAGATCTACATGCACGTCGTCAAGCAGCTGCTTACGTACGTCACGAGGTTGCTAACGCTGAAACTAACCAAGATGCTGTACAAAAATTGTTCAGTGATGTTGCTGCTCGTTATACTGATCGTCAAGGTGGTTACACTCGTATCATGAAAATGGGACCTCGTCGTGGAGACGGAGCACCAATGGTAATTATCGAGTTAGTGTAATAGGATTTCAAAGAAATTTAGGGTGCGGGACAGTTTATAATGTTATGAAACTTGTTCAAGTGCCCTTTTTCTTTCATTCTCGCTTTTTTGATCAAGCCAATATAGAGTGTTATGATGAGCATTGTTTTCCATTAATGACTCGTCTAGCTCGTGCGCCTCTTCTTTCGATTTAGTCGTCAGAAAGAGGTGCGGGCTTTTTTCATGTTTAATTAGGACTGTAGGGTGCTAAGAAGTGGAATACCATAAGATATATTTTAACAAGCATAGAAATAGGATATCAAAGATTATTTAAATAATCTTATGTTAAACCAATTCAAAGCTCGCCCAATTGGCGAGTTTATTTTTTTATCTAACAATTTATACGATGAAATATAATATCTAGTAAGTAAATGGTGGGATTGTAATGGACCAAAGGATTTTAGTTAAGGTAGAAGATGTATCCTTTAAATATGAGGAGCAATTAGAAAACGCCCTAGATCATGTTTGTTTACATGTAAATGCAGGGGAATGGGTCGCTGTAGTTGGACACAATGGATCAGGTAAATCTACGCTAGCTAAGTTATTAAATGGATTACAATTTTCTAATGAAGGTTCGATTATAATTGATGATATTCCGATTACAGAGGATTCTGTGTGGGATATTAGAAAAAAGGTTGGAATGGTATTCCAGAATCCTGATAACCAGTTTGTTGGTACAACGGTTAAGGATGATGTGGCTTTTGGTTTAGAAAATAACGCCGTTCCAAGGAGTGAGATGGTAACAAGAGTAGAGAGTTCTTTAGAAAAAGTAAAGATGTTAGCTTTTCTTGATCAAGAGCCGCACCATCTATCTGGAGGACAAAAACAGAGAGTCGCTATTGCAGGAATTATTGCCTTAAAGCCTGAAATTATCATATTAGATGAGGCTACCTCTATGCTTGATCCTCAAGGAAGAGAAGAAGTGTTTGAAATCATGAGAGATTTGCAAAAAGAAAATATGACCATTATCTCGATTACCCATGATTTAGATGAGGCTGCTAAGGCTGACCGAATCATCGTGATGAATAAGGGAAAAGTGTATAAAGAGGGAAGCCCTAAAGAAATTTTTAAGCTTCAGAAGGAACTTGTAGAAATTGGCTTAGATATCCCTTTTACCATTAAACTAAGAGAAAGTCTACTGAATAAAGGTATTCCATTAGAAGAAGTATATTTAACAGAAGAAGAGTTGGTGACAGGCATATGGACATCTCACTTCAAAAAGTAGAGTATCGTTACCAGGAGAATTCACCGTTTGAACGGTTAGCGATTGAGGATGTAAGTTTTGATATTCCATCAGGAAGCTATGTTGCCGTTATAGGGCATACTGGCTCTGGTAAATCAACCATTTTACAGCATCTTAATGCCCTTTTAACTCCCTCAAAAGGGAAGGTCATAATAGGTGATCGTACAATTGAGGGTGGGCAAAAGCACAAAAACCTGCGTAGTATTCGCCAGAAGGTAGGGATTGTTTTTCAGTTTCCAGAACAGCAGTTGTTTGAAGAAACAGTAGAAAAGGATATTTGCTTTGGTCCCCTTAATTTTGGTATCTCCGAGCCAGAGGCAAAGATTCGAGCAGAAAAGGCATTGCGTGAAGTAGGATTATCAGAAGAGTTTCTTATGAAGTCTCCTTTTGATTTATCTGGTGGTCAGATGCGGAGAGTCGCTATTGCGGGTGTATTGGCAATGGAACCGGATGTGCTTGTTTTGGACGAGCCGACAGCTGGTTTAGATCCTAGAGGCAGACGAGAAATAATGGATATGTTTTATAAGCTTCATAAAGAGCGAAATTTAACAACTATTTTAGTTACACATAGTATGGAAGACGCAGCTCATTATGCGGATCAAATAGTCATTATGAATAAAGGAAAAGTACATCGTCAGGGAACACCGATAGAGATATTCAAGAATGCGGAAGATTTGGAATATATCGGGTTAAATGTACCTGAGGTAGTACGATTTCAAAAAAAAGTAGAAGCAAAATTTGGGATGAAGATGGATCAAGTGCATTTAAAGCTAGAAGACTTTACAGAAGAATTGGCAGTGTATTTAAAGAAGAAAGTAGGGAGTAGTTAATGGGGAAAATGATTATTGGGCGTTTTATTCCCGTTGATTCGATATTGCACAGAATGGATCCCCGTTCTAAATTACTGCTTGTTTTTCTATTTATCTGTGTTGTATTTTTAGCTAATAATATTTGGAGCTATACTTTGCTAATTGTATATGTAGGTACGTTAGTAGCTATTTCCAATGTACCCATAAAGTATATTTATTTAGGATTAAGGCCCATTTTTTGGCTAATTATCTTTACGTTTATTTTGCATTTGTTTTTTACGAAAAATGGAGATTTATTGTTTGAATGGGGATGGATTACTATCTATGAAGAAGGTGTCAGAATGGGGATTCTCATTTCGATTCGGTTCTTCCTGCTTATTATTATGACGTCCTTGCTCACCTTAACAACGACACCAATTGAATTAACAGACGCAATTGAAACACTATTAGGACCGTTAAAGAAAGTGAAATTTCCTGTACATGAGTTGGCGCTTATGATGTCTATTTCTTTGCGTTTTATTCCAACTTTAATGGATGAAACAGAGAAGATTATGAAGGCTCAGATGGCAAGAGGTGTAGAATTTTCTAGTGGCTCGCTTAAAAGCCGTGTACAAGCAATTATTCCTTTGTTGATTCCTTTATTTGTTAACTCCTTTAAACGGGCGGAGGAGCTTGCTGTCGCCATGGAAGCACGTGGTTACCAAGGCGGAGAGGGAAGAACAAAATATCGTCAATTAGTATGGAGTCCAATCGATACAATTATGGTTATTATTTTGATATTAGTAACAGCCCTGCTGTTTGTATTAAGAACATAGTGGAGAAAAAGATGCAAAGATATAAATGTACAATTAGCTATGACGGTTCAAATTATAGTGGTTTTCAGATTCAACCAAAGGATCGAACGGTGCAAGGTGAAATCGAAAGAGCTTTAAGAAAGCTTCATAAAGGGATAGAGGTAAAGATTCAGGCATCAGGCAGAACCGATGCAGGTGTTCATGCAAAGGGACAAGTCATTCATTTTGATAGCTCGCTTGATATTCCTGCAGAAAAATGGCCGATTGCACTAAATGCCATATTGCCCCATGACATAGTAGTTGCAGATGCTGAGATAGTATCTGAATCCTTTCATGCAAGATATAATGTAACAGCAAAGGAATACCGCTATTTTATTCAATTAGGGGAGCGGAGAGATCCGTTTAAACGCAATTATGCGTATTACTATCCGTATGCTCTAAATGTGGAGGCTATGAGAGAGGCACTGAACTATTTTATTGGAGAATATGATTTTACTAGTTTTTGCTCTGCTAAAACAGATAAAGAAAGAAAAGTAAGAACGATAACTAGGGTGAATTTAACAAAGAAAGAAGATATGTTAATATTTTCTTTCCAAGGGAATGGATTCCTTTATAATATGGTAAGAATAATGGTAGGAACATTATTAGATGTTGGAAGAGGAAAGAAATCTCCCGAGGATATACCTGTGATTATTGAGAAAAAAGATAGAAAGGCAGCAGGGAAAACAGGTTCTGCGAATGGATTGTATCTTTGGAAAGTATGGTATTAAATCGAGATCGGTTGATTATCTTTTTATAAGTGAAAATCACCATTCTTTGAGAAAAATATAAAGAAAAAGAGATTTTTTTCTCATAACAACTAAACCTGGTGTAACATTCCCTTGACATATACTAGTCTAGGATATATCATAATATGGTATGTATTTTAATCCCACATTAAGCCCCGGAACTTAATTGTGTGAACATATAGACGTAAGAACAAAACATTCGTAATTTAAAACAAATTATAATTAAACATTTCAGGAGGGAAACTCATGCGTACAACGTTTATGGCTAATTCAAACACTGTTGATCGTAAATGGTACGTGATTGATGCTGAAGGCAAAACTTTAGGTCGTCTTGCTAGTGAAGTAGCATCAATTCTACGTGGTAAACATAAACCAACTTTCACACCTCATGTGGATACTGGTGATCATGTAATTCTTTTAAATGCTTCAAAAATTGAATTGACTGGTAAAAAATTAACTGACAAAATTTACTACCGTCACTCTATGCACCCAGGTGGATTAAAGCAAAGAACTGCTTTAGAAATGCGTACTAACTATCCAGAGCAAATGTTAGAACTTGCAATCAAAGGTATGCTTCCAAAGAATTCTCTTGGTCGTCAAATGTATAGAAAATTACACGTATATGCTGGTAGCGAACATCCGCACCAAGCTCAACAACCAGAAGTTTACGAACTTCGTGGATAATTAATAAAGGGAGGTAAAACAAATGGCACAGGTTCAATATATCGGTACTGGTCGTCGTAAAAGCTCTGTTGCTCGTGTACGTTTAGTTCCAGGTGACGGACAAATCATCATCAATGGTCGTGAAATCGAAAGTTATATCCCGTTTGCAGCTTTACGCGAAGTTGTTAAACAACCATTAGTAGCTACTGAAACTACTGGAAGCTACAATATTTTAGTAAATGTTAACGGTGGAGGTTATACTGGTCAAGCTGGCGCTATCCGTCATGGTATCGCTCGTGCTTTACTTCAAGTAGATCCTGAATACCGTCCAACATTAAAACGTGCAGGATTATTAACTCGTGACGCTCGTATGAAAGAACGTAAAAAATACGGTCTTAAAGGCGCTCGTCGTGCACCTCAGTTCTCAAAACGTTAATTTTGACGTTTCAAAGACTCTTTCCACTTTTGTGGAGAGGGTCTTTTTTTATCTAACCGCCTATTTATAATTCGATATACCTTTGGTACTTGAGCGGTTTGTTTCTTTAAAATTTCTGTAACGTGTCCCTTTTGGTTTTGATGTTTGAAAGGTAAATTCACCTTTATTTAAAAAATGAATCACTCCAGCTCTAAAATCTATATCATCCCATGTAAGAGTTAATATTTCTCCTTTACGTGTCCATATATATCTTTCTTATTTAAAGAACCATTTTATGGATGTGAAAAATGAAACCATTTATCTTGTATTGCGTATAAAAGGAAAAGGTATCCAGATTGGTGATACTTGTCCGGGTGGTATTTTCCTGTAAAGACAGAAATAACTTAGAGTTAAATTGGAGTGATAGAATGAGAAAACTCGTTGGGATAGTTATCATAGCGTTTAGTGTATTATTGGGTCTTGCCTGTGCGATAGTCCTTCAACAGGAGATTATCGTTGCTAATATCGTATTATGGTTTATAAGTCTTCCTCTTTATATCTTTGGTCAAATAACCAGAACATCAAAATCTGAATTTAAATATCAAGGCAAGCGATGGATAGCCATCTATCTCTTCTTCTTTTTTATTCTCCCTCTATTAATATATTTATATGAATTCTATAGTGATTTAAAAGAAACGACATTTATAGATGAGAAATTTATCATGTATGAACCTTCATCTGGGATGCTGGGGGAATTATCCCTTGGGGGCTTTATGATTTTAATTTTTCTGTTTGGTGCTCGATTTCTCAATCCAGGCTTAAAACGAAAAGGACTATTAAATTCAATTATTATCGGAACCGTTATTTTCTTAATTGGTTTCAATTATCTCATGTTCTCTGATTATAGGGGCGTACATGAAGAAAAGGGGTTGATATCAAGCAACTGGAAGGGGGAAAGGCAGATGATTTCTTATGATGAATTAGAAAGTGTCTATTTGAAGCCTTATGTTCATTATGCGAGTTTGTCCAATACTTCCGACGAGACAAGGTTTGTGTGGGAAGTGACCTTTCAACCGAGCCATCAAAAAGAAGTCGTTTACCGTTTTTCAATGTTGACGGAGTCTGGTTTAGAGCAGACGATTGCGATTAAGAAATTAGCACTTGAAAACAATATACCTGTTATTATTGGAGAAATGAATCAAGAAACATTGAAATGGTTTAATCTAGATTTGGAATTTGAAAAACTAGAAAAAGAACGTTATTATGAGCTTTTTCAAGTAAATTATAAATAGAGGGATACTTTTATTTTAAGGGATACCCCATTCTGAAGCAGGTAAATTCAATGCAATAAAGGGTGTATTTCTTTAAATAGGAACACGTCTTGTTACTCTTAGAGTCATATACTTGCTCAGAATATCTAATAAATCGTACATATTGTGAATATCGTATTCAATAGAGAAGAGAAGTGGCGTAGAATTATTGCTCCACTTTTTTTATGCAAATAGAACAGAATAGAAAAAGGGTTGAAAATACATGTCAAAATTATTGTGATTAGTGCTGGTTTCCAATTCTTTATACTTTCTTTATACTTTTCTAGTCCATTTATTTATATCTGTCACTTATTCTAAAAACAATGAACTGAAAGGGATGATTTATGGATGTCAGAAATAATCCTTAAAGCAACGACTGTTTCAAAAATATATGGAAAACACAAAGCGCTGGATAAGGTAACTATCGAGATTCAACGCGGGATGATTTATGGTTTAATCGGGGAAAATGGTGCAGGAAAATCGACATTTATGCGTACCATTATGGGATTGATTAAAACAGACGAAGGGCACATTGAGCTGTTTGGGGAAAGCAGCACGAAGGGATTACAACGAGCAAGAAGAAAAATGGGGCAATCCATTGAAACACCTGCACTTTATTCAGAACTGACAGCGCGAGAAAATCTCAGAGTACAAGCTGCCAATGGTGGAGTAAGTGAACGAGAGATTAATGAGTTACTTCGATTAATGGGTCTTGAGAATACAGGTAAAAAGAAAGTGAAGAATTTTTCGTTAGGAATGCGCCAACGTTTAGCAATTGCTTGTACCCTTATCACAAACCCTGAGTTCTTAATTTTAGATGAGCCGACAAATGGCCTTGATCCATCAGGAATAGTGGAGATGCGCGAAATCATTCAACGATTAGTAACAGAACGTGGTATTACGGTCTTGCTCTCTTCTCATTTACTAGATGAGCTTTCACAAGTCGCTACTCATTACGGTATTTTGCATAAGGGGAAACTAATAAGTGAACTATCGCGAGAGGAATTAGCAGCTGAGGCTCGCCAATACATTGAATTAGAATCAACAGATGTTCATAAAGCAGTTGTCGTACTAGATGAAATGGGGATAAAGGAATATGAAGTTGTAAATGGAACAGAGATTAACATTTATGAACGCATAGAGGAAGTGGCTTCTATTAACCGTTCCCTAGTATTAGCTAATGTGAACGTTTCGAGAATAGGTACTACTAGACAAAAGCTCGAAGATTATTTTTTACAATTAACAGGAGGAAACACTCATGCTTAATCTATTAACTGCTGAAAAAATCAAGTTAGCTCGAAGTAAAAAATTATGGATTGTTCTAGGTATTTTATCTTTACTTCCTATTTTTCAAGTAGTTAATACTAAAATATCTGTTCATTATGGAACAAAGCTTAATCAAACCATTGATACAGTGATCAACGGAGCGACAGGAATTTTGATGATGGAGAAAAACGGATTAACCGTTTTACTCGTTATGAGTGCATTTATTAGTTTTATTATTGGAGAAGAATTTCAAAAAGGGACCATTCGAAATGTATTGTCATTAGGGCGAAGCCGAACTCATTTTTATCTGACAAAATTGGTGGTTGCTGCATGGATTACCCTCGTTGGAGTAATATTAATGACTGCAATTGGTATAATAGGATACTCGGCTGTGTTTGGCATTGGAGAGGTTGTAGAGATTAACAATTACCTTTGGTTCGCTATAAAAGCTTTTATTACGCTTTATTTTTTAATTTTGGCAAATGTATCTATCTATGTCATGATTAGCTTTTTAACAAAAAACAGCGCTGTCTCCCTTATTTGGAGTTTTCTGTATACGATAGCAACAGGCTTTGGGGCTGGGATTTTTCAACAGACTGAGCATTTTAAGCAAGTAACATACTGGTTTACGGAATCATTCTTATTCTATTCTGATTTCGCAAAACCAGTCGATATTGCAAAATACCCGGAGATGATATTGGTTAGTTTGATCACAATTGTGATATCATCCATTATAGGAATCCTTCTGTTTAAACGAACAGACATAAAGTAGGTCGGTAAATTTGGCAACGATATTAATCATGGAAGACGATGTGGCCATTCATTCCCTAATATATGAAGCATTGAGCTTGAATGGCTTTATGACACTTAGCGCTTATTCGGGGACTGAAGGGAAGTTATTATTTGAACAAGGTCAAGTAGATTTAATCCTCTTAGATTTGATGCTTCCAGGGATGAATGGAGAAGAATTTCTCCAACAAATTCGGCATAGCACAACGATACCGGTCATTGTAGTTTCAGCTAAAAATGATCAAGATTCAAAATTGGAGCTATTGACGAGTGGAGCAGATGATTATATCACCAAACCTTTTGATGTAAAGGAACTACTTGCCAGAATTAACATACAATTACGACATGCAACTAAGGCATCAGAAAGTAATAAGAAAGAAATTCATTACAACAATATCACAGTTAATTTAGACACACGTGAAATAAAAATAAATGATCAAACTATTCATCTTACTGGGCGCGAATACGCAATCCTTTTACTATTTTTAGAAAATCCTCAAAAAGTATTTAGTCGTGCCAATATTTATGAAAGTGTTTGGCATGAACCGTATTTTGATAGTGATAAAACGATTAATATGCATATTAGTAATTTGCGAAATAAGCTTAACTCAAGAGAAACAAATTATATTAAAACGATATGGGGCATTGGCTTCAAATTTGATTAACAAAGGGGGTGTGAATGTTATGTGGGGATGGATATGTTTCTTACTAGCATTAGCGCTTCTTTTTTATCTTTATTTCTTAAAACGAGAACTGCGAAAATTGAAACAGGAGGTCAAGGATCTTCCGACTCGTGCCAGTTTTGGTAGTAGACTATCTCTTGATTTTCGCGAGAAGACTTTGTTAGAACTAGTGGATGAATTGAATCTTATGATTAATGGTTTTGAAGATAAAAATCGTCAAGCGAAAGAGATGGAAGAGAATGTGAAGGTATCCATCGCAGGTCTTTCACACGACTTACGGACACCGCTCACCTCCATCAATGGCTATGTGCAACTCTTAAATGTGACCAACGATGAGAAGCGGAGGACACACTATCTGACTATTATCGAGCAGTCTGTAAAACGACTGATTGAAATGACGGAACATTTTTATGACGTAGCACGTATCGAAACTAACCAAAAAGAACTAGTATTAGCTTCTATTTCTCTATCTAATTTAGTGGAAGAAATCTTCTTATCCTTTTATGAGCAATTGGAGGAAAATAAAATTGAACTCGAATTTCCTGAGGAAATATCGGATAGAAAAATTATTGCTGACAAATTAATGCTTACTCGCGTCCTGCAAAATACCGTTCAAAATATCCTTCGATATGCCGAAAGTAAAGCTATTATCAGCTATGCTATGGATAAAGACTTTCTTGTTTTAACCATCAAAAATGACATTAAGCGAGATAGTAAAGTTGCAATAGAGAAAGTTTTTATGCGTTTCTATACAGAAGTCAGTAGTAGAACCAATGCGGAAGCGAGTGGGTTAGGGCTTTATCTTTCTAAAAAGTTAATTGAAAAAATGAAAGGGAAAATGAAAGCGGAGCTGGACGGAAATTGGTTTACGCTGAAAATCCATCTACCTATTAATCGAATTCAAGCTTAATTGATTAGTGTATATAAGATTTTTTGGTAACCTTGCAATACTTTCATCTTTCTAGACTCTCAAATATTGATTTTAATAATGGTTTTAACTCTATTATCATTCAAGAGTTAAGCCATTTTTCTTTGCCTTTAAAGAAACCTTTTTGATTTCACTACGTATATAAGTGGACTGTTTAAGGAGTGTGTTGAAGTGTATTTTTCTATCCCAGAACCAACAAAAAAAGTATCCAAAGAGGTTGTTAAGGTATGGCGTATATCGGAAGCAATATCCAATAGTGTCATTCTTGCTGTCCTTATTGTTTGTTATTACCTCGATTTTTATTTTTCATGGAAGACTTGGATTGGTCTCGTAATCGTTTGCCTTATCGGATTAACGTTTCTTGCTGCTTTATGGGGGATTTTTATTGAACCGCCATTAAAACAAAAGTATTGGCGATACGACGTAAGTGAGGAGTTTATTCAGCTTAAGTGGGGTGTGATGGTTGAGAATCATCAGTTAGTTCCGATGACGAAAGTACAGTCGGTTGAATTAACGCAAGGACCATTGCAAAGAAAATATCAGTTATATTCCATAAAGGTAGGAACGATGGGTACCTCGCATGAAATTCCTGCTATTCCAAAAGAAGAGGCATATCGTTTACGAGATCAAATTGCTTATTTTGCAAAGATTAAGGAAGTGGAGTAATGAAAGGAGTAAAGAAAAGACAGCATCCGATAAAAATAGTCTTTGATATAGTCGGATTTATTAAAAGTCATTTTTTTTTATTTATTATTTTATTTGTGACTCATTTTGGTTCGGAAAAAATGTATATGAAGGTATTTCAGTTTCTTTTTCTTACATATGCTGTTTGGCAGCTCCTTAGCTTTTTGGTGCAGTGGTTTATGAATACATATACGGTGGAAGAGGAAGTCTTACATATCAAGTCTGGAATTTTTACAAAGTCAGAACGAGTTATTCCTTTTTATAAAGTTCAGAATATCCATAGGCATACATCATTTTTTCATAAAGGGTTACAACTAACTTCATTAACTTTAGAAACAGGTGAGACTGGAGACTCAAGTTCTATTCAATTGGCTGTTATTCGAAAGAAAGAGGCAGATTGGCTAGAGACTTATATATCGCAGTTAGAAAATGATTCCTTTATGAATGGAGAAGAAGCTAGAATAGCGGTAGGAAAGGATAGAACGATTCATTTCCGTGCAACAAAAAGAGACTTAGTAAAGGCATCTTTTACTTCTTTGAGCTTCTTGGCATTAGTTCCATTATTATTTTCTTTTTTCTCTCATATAGAGTCAGTTTTTAAAATGGAAGTAGAAACAAATGAGGTTCTTACTTATATTTTGAGACATGTCTGGGTTATTTCAGGAGTAATTATAGTTCTTATTAGCTTGGCAATGCTCTTTGGAATTGGTCGTACTTTCTGGAAATATGGCCGTTTTGAAATAACCTCTGATAAGGATAAGATTTATATTAAAAAAGGGTTAATTTCAGAAACTTCCTTTTCCATCCAGAAAGAGAAGGTGCAAGCAGTTAAAATTATTCAATATCCAATACAAAGACTTTTAAAAATAGCAGAGGTAAAATTGGTAAGTACTGGTGATATAGGAAACGAGGAAATGGAAGTGAATTCTTTATTTCCATATCTGCCAGTGGAACAAGCATATGAAATCATTGAAGAATTATTACCAACTTATCATTTGAAGAGACATATGAAGAAATTGCCAAGAAAAGCTCTATATGCCCGAATGATTAGACCAAGTTATTTTGGAATTATTGCAACAATAGGTCTTTTATATTGGAAGCCAACACTGTGGTATATGGCTGTTTTGTTGTTTATATGGATTTATCTATTGAGAGTCTTGGATTATCTAAACAGCTCGTATATCCAAAATGAGTCGTTTATTCAAGTGAAAAAAGGAAGTCTGCAATCGACATTAATTTTGACGAAGAGAGCAAAGATAATGGAGATTAAGGTGCAGAGATCCCGATTACAAAAGCATTTTGGACTTGCTTCTATTGATTTTATAAATCGCTCTCAACCAATTGAACAAACCGACATAAGCGATATTCCAGCATCAGATGCAAGTGATTTTTATCATTGGTACAATAGAAGGATGTATGATATACAAATAGAAACTCATTTGCAGAATATCGACAACGATGAAAATGGTAAGAAAACACTCAAATAGCAACTATTCTTTTAATTGGATAGCAAAAGGTTTGTTGGGCTAGTATGGACACTTCCTGTTGGTTGAAAAATAACAACAAGAGGTGAAATTATTTGGCAGTCATTACAAGCTTTGATATAAAAAAACGAGAAAAACAAATAAAATACGAAAGAGCCGTTCTTAAGGAAATATCCATTAAAGAGTTAAAGGAAAAGGTAGCACGCTATTTTGGTACTTCTAACCTGAGTTCCAGTGTGTTAATGAATGAAGGGATAGAAGAGGCCTGTTATGATGTCGCGATTGAAGCTTTTCTGTTAGGAGCAAATTACAGTAAATTTAGTGAATATGGTGAAGATATTCAAGCTATAAAAAATAGATGTAAGGAAGAGGATAATCATTTAAAGGAAACACTTTTCCACTTTCTCCTTTATTGGGGAAGTGAGGAAAGCAATAAAAATGAATCGCTTTACTACCTTTGTGAACAATTCGTGGATGAATGGTGGTTAGAAGGAGTTCAGAAAGCAAATAAAAGAAGAAAGCTTAGGCTTCATTAAAGGTGGCAGTACTGCCACCTTTTATCTTATGGTGGTTATTATTTTAAAAGCATTTTCAGATACTCTACAAAAAGCGTGGATTGTTCTTTAAGATTTACTTCTTTAGGTGGGAGTATAGCATAATCAAGTGCAAGCCCATCAGTAAACGTAATAATGGATTGCGCGATAGTTTTACTATTATAGGTTTGACTAAATTCTCCCTTATTCTGTCCTGCTTTAATAATTTCTTCATAAAGCTTCAAGGCAAGCTCATATCTTTTTTTTGCGTATTCTCTTCTCCTAATATCATTCCTTCCTGTAACAAAAAACTCTAAAATACTCGGTGCTAAAGGATTGATTTCATTTTCCGATGCAGGATTTTCGTCCAAAATATAGGATAAAAGTAACTGCCAATAAGATTCTATTTCTGTGTGTAGTAGTTGTTCCAAATTTATTACTTCTGAAGATAGGTTTTCGGCTAAAATGGCTTCGAATATGTCTTCTTTATTGGAGAAATATTGGTATAATCCACCTCTGCTAACATCGGCTTCCTCCATTACGTGCCTCATTGTCGTTTTTTCATATCCATGTTCTATAAAGACATTCTTAGCTGCTTTAAGGATATTAGCTCGTCGCTGTTCCAGATGCTTTTGACTGACTTTTGGAGTCAATTTTCTCCCCCCAATCTAATCTATTTCTAGTTACCCATCCTATAATAGCTGCCAAAATTAATAAGCATGCACTTATCAGAAATGTTATATAGACTCCTAAAATAGTGGATAGCCATCCTCCAAGCAAGGGACCGATAATAGTGGCAGTAGTCGTAACACTATTAATGACACCAAAGACTCTTCCTGTAAGTTGCACTGGCGTAATGGCTTGAATGTATGCTTGGTAGGGAACTAAAACATACGTCGCAGTGAATCCACCAAGAAACCCGAATGCTGGACCCCATAGATTCGGATGGCTAACGTTGAAATAAGTGAATAAAGACATCATACCAAAACTAATCCCAATTCCACAAACACCAAAAAGCATAGATAAAAAAGGTTGATAATCTGTTTTTTTAGCAAGAATATAGCCAGATAAAAACATCCCTGTTCCAGATGCTGTTACAATATAGCCAAATAAATTACCGGAGGCTAGTTCAAGCTCTCTTATTAGAATGATGATTTGTGAATCTGCCAGTTGTAAGATAAGGAGGCTAAGACCTAAAAAGATCATTCCTGTTAACATGAAAAGATTGGATGTAATGAATTTTATCCCTATCGCTAAATCTTTCCTAAAAGAAGTTTTAATACCCTTTTTTATTTCAGTAGTGAAAGTAGTTACACGAGACTTTTCCTTTGGAAGGAATACGAGTAACAATGCGGAAAAAAGAAAGGATAAAGAATCGAGATAGAAAATGGTTTTTACCTCTAAAAATGAAACGAACATCCCACTTAATAATGGTCCTAATATTTTGGTGCCAGAATCAATCATTGCTGTAATGGAAATAGCACTTTTTATATGCTGATTATCTACTAGCTCTTTTAATTTCCCATTTTTTGAAGGGATAAAGATAGTGGATATGGTTCCAATTGCCAATAAGCAGATATAGACGGTTAGGATACTGTTTGCGGTAGCCAATAATAGAATCAGCGCTGCTCGAATAAGGTCGGATAAAATCATTAATAGCTTGCGATTAAAACGATCAGCAAAAGCACCAGCTATAGGACCAAGAAAGACCATGGGTAAGGCAAGACATAGCATAATAAGAGATACTTCGATTGGAGTGGCATTCCATTTTAGTCCAATCATTGTCATGATAGCTATAATACTTAACCAATCACCTAGACCTGAAATAATCTGAGCTGCTATAAGGCTCTTAAATCCATTCGTTTTTAATAATCCAGAAAGCATAAAAATTCCTCCTTTTTAAAATGACACCAATGTCGTTTATGTATGTATTATAACGACATTGGTGTCGTTTAATCAATACCTATAATGAAAAATAGGGGTTTTTTGTAGATAATAAGGTCGAAGTAATCGAGGAAGCAAAAGGACTTGCTGTTCTAAAATTTCTTGTTCCCCCATATAGTAAGAATAAGGACGGGCATAGATAGGGGGAATGAGGGAGACTGTGAGTAAAAAATGGAAGATAAGCATATATATCATGGGATTAGCACTCCTTTTCTTTATTTTGCAATTTGATTTTTCAAATGATGATTCATGGGACGCCTGGAATTTGCCATTGACCGGAAAAGTGATCATTATCGATCCGGGACATGGAGGACCAGATGGTGGTGCAGGGGATAGTGAAGTATTGGAAAAGGATATTGCATTAAAGGTTTCCTTAAAGATTCGTGATTATTTACAAGAACAAGGTGCCTTAGTCATTATGACGAGGGAAGTAGATAAGGATTTAGCGAGTGAGAGTACGAAAGGGTATCGCAATAGAAAAGTGGAGGATTTAAAAGAAAGAATCAATATCATCAATAAATCGGATGCAGATTTATTTTTGAGTGTTCATTTAAATGCTATTCCTTCATCGAAATGGAGTGGAGCGCAAACCTTTTATTCAGCGCAGTTGGAGGGAAACGCCAGAGCGGCCAAGTTTATTCAAGATGAATTGATTGATAATTTAGAAAATACTACCCGTAAGGCGAAACCGCTGGAGAGTGTATACATACTTAAATATGCGGAGAAACCAGGAGTACTAGTAGAGGTGGGTTTCTTATCAAATCCACAAGAAAAGGCCAATCTTATGAATGAAGATTATCAGGAAAAAATTGCAGCATCTATTTATAAAGGAGTTAATCGCTACTTTACGAATGAAGAGGAAATAGAAGTAGAAGAATAGAGACGAGTGATGTCTCTATTCTTATTTGTGAGTATTCATCATATTCCCGGGAAATAAATCACTTTCTCGACCGTTCGAATTTTCAGAATGTAAACGATATCTATTTTTATGCTATACTATTAGTAAAACAGGAAAGGGGATTGTGTCATGATAACGAAAGAAGAAATCGAGAAGATAGTGGAGAATATGATCGATCCTTTTTTACATAAATCATTGCTTGAATTAAGCGCAGTGAAAGATGTTAAATGGAATGAAGAAAAAGGACATGCGAGTTTAAAGGTAGCTGTTGCAAAGCTTGGTTCTGCTTATCAGATTGAGTTGCAAAATGAAATCGTAAGTACGCTTAAAGAAAAGGGAGTACAAAGTGTAGGTTTACGATTTACTGAATTATCAAGTGCCCTTGTGGCAGAAATGAAAAATGAAACAGAATCTATGGAGAAGAAGCCAATATATGTTGCCGTGGCTAGTGGAAAAGGTGGAGTTGGGAAGTCAACTGTTTCTGTGAATTTGGCTGTTTCTTTAGCTAGACTAGGTAAAAAAGTTGGATTATTGGATGCAGATATTTATGGTTTCAGTGTACCAGATATGATGGGTATAACGAAAAGACCAGAAGTTATAAATGAAAGAATTATTCCAGTCGAAAGATTTGGAGTGAAAGTTATTTCGATGGGATTCTTTGTAGAAGATAATACACCAATTATATGGAGAGGTCCTATGCTTGGCAAAATGCTGACAAGCTTTATGGAAGAAGTAGAATGGGGAGAGCTTGATTATCTATTATTAGATTTGCCTCCAGGTACAGGAGACGTTGCGCTTGATGTACACACGATGCTTCCTACAAGTAAGGAAATTATCGTCACTACTCCACATCCAACTGCAGCCTTTGTCGCAGCCCGTGCTGGTGCAATGGCGTTAAAAACAGAACATGAAATTCTAGGTGTTATTGAAAATATGTCGTATTTTGAAAGTAGCTTAACAGGGGAAAAAGAATATGTATTTGGCAAAGGTGGAGGCAAGAAATTAGCCAATGATTTAGAAGTTCCCATGCTAGGAGAGCTACCCTTAGGACAGCCAGATTGGAATGAAGAGGACTTTGCACCATCTGTATATCAAGAAACGCATCCTATTGGCGGGAGATATAAAGAAATTGCTGAACAAATTATAGATGTGTTAGAAAAGACAGGAGATAAAGTAGAAAGCTAAAACTAATTGATAGTCAAAAGGTACCTCCCAAAGGAGAACAAATTCTTTTGGAAGGTACCTTTTTTTATATTTTTTGTTTCTCAGACATTAAAGAAGAAGAGGCCTCTTTGGCAGCTTTATCGAGCATTTCTTTAAACTTGGACTTGAACTCAGGTGTTTCCATCGTTTCTTGGAGTATTTGTTCAATATGCTCTCTGTATTCCGTGCTTTTCAGAATGTTTTTCATTTCCGTTTCTAACGAAGGGTCTTGCAAAAGCTCGACCATCATTTTTCGGTATCCAGGATCTTTCATTAAATCTTTTATTAATTTTTCATTTTCTGTTTTCATGCTTTTTGCCATTGTTTCAGCAAACTCAGGGTCTTTAAATTTTTTCTGCCAAAAGTCAGCCGCTTTGTCGGAAACCAGCGTTTTTTCGATCGTACTTGTTACTGCTTTTTCATTCATAACTATATTTTGTTTTATTTCTTCGTCATCCATTACTTCGCGTATCGCTTTTTTTCCATCATCGGTTTTTAATATATCTACAACCATTTTCTTTGTTTGGTCATAGTCCATTTGCTGAGAACTTTCACTATCT
Organism: Niallia sp.; assembly: GCF_031978665.1. NCBI lineage: Bacteria > Bacillati > Bacillota > Bacilli > Caryophanales > Bacillaceae > Niallia > Niallia sp. The sequence continues at coordinate 65,411 of NZ_DALZDK010000032.1, forward strand.
GAACATCCACTTAATAAAGAAATGACTAGTAGGAGGATAATCCCCTCTTTCGTTAAAGATATCTATTAAGTAGAATGGGTTCTTTTTGATTTTTTATTCCTAAAGTAAAGGAAAAGATATTGGTATAAGGAAAAGAAAAAAGCTGTTCCTAAGAAAGGATTAATCGACCCTTTAGAGTAACTAGCTTAATGGAGCCTAGTTACAACAATCGTTTAATTTCTTTTAGGAAACAGCTTAACATTATTTAATGTACTTCTTTTGACTTAGATTCAGCATTAGAAATCATTTCTGAAACGGTAATAAACTTTAAATTCTTTTTCTGTAATTTCTTTATGGTTTCTGGCAGAGCTTTTGCTGTTTGTTTAGCTGAATCAGATGCGTGTAATAATACAATATCGCCTTTTTTAGCAGCTGTTACTTTTTTTATGATTTGTTCTGAACCAGGATTGGTCCAATCCTTTGAGTCGATGCTCCAATGAACTAACGTATAATTATATTGATCAGCAATGGTTAAAGTAGCTTGATTGAAATGGCCAGTTGGAGCTCGGGCAAGAACAATATTATCGATCTTTAATTTCTCAAATGCAGTTTTTGCCTTAGATAGATCTTGCCGTATCTTTTCTTCTTTTACTTCTGAGTAATCAACATAGTCATAGCCTAAAATTCCAATCTCATGCCCTTCTTTTACCATTCTGTTCACCAAATCAGGATGTCTTTCTGCCCATGATCCAGCAAGGAAAAACGTTGCGTTCACTTTCTCTTCTTTTAAAATATCAAGAATAGGTTCTGCTTTTTTGTCCCCCCATCCAATGTTGAAGGTGAGAGCGACTCCTTTTTCCCCTTTATACACAGCCTTTGGACCATCCTTAGATGAAAACACGGGGATTTGGACAATGTTTTCGACATATAAAAACCAGGCTGTAAAGAAGGATACTACAAGAATCAATGCAAACTGCTTTACGGATTTACTATTAAGAACATAAAAAAAATTCATCTGTTTGTCACCTCGTCCACTTTACTGCTCGTCTTATTCTTATGTATCAAGAGGAAAAATAATGACAAAAGCTTTTATAAAAAAAGGAAAACTAGTACATAATACAGAGACTAAAATAAGGTTATGCATCAGGAGGGATGGCCATGATAGGTTTACTATTAAATAAACAAGAAGTAAAAGAAGTGGAATATCTAATAAAAAGAGAATTAGATGAAATATTACTGGACTTAGGTGATAAAAGAATTGATCTCTCTGTAAAAAAAGCAATGATGGAAAGATATAAGAATTTATTTGCGTTGCTAAAAAGAGTGGCAACTCCAAACGATTGTTTAGCTTATATCTTTCCGGGTAATAAGATACTAGATGAAAAAATATAAAATGTGTAAAAAAATAGTTGACGAAATTTAATAATCTTGTTATATTAGTAAACGTCACTTCGACATGAGAGAAAACAACGAAAAATAAAATTAAAAAGTTGTTGACTCGTAAGAAAGAATGTGTTAAATTAATAAAGTCGCTTCTTGAGTGACTGACTAAATTGCTCTTTGAAAACTGAACAAACAAACGTCAACAATAATCGTTTTATA